>NZ_DAMBTF010000057.1:0-4606 GCF_032054185.1 Proteiniclasticum sp. | reverse complement strand
TTTGCGGACACTGGACACCGTCAGTTTTCAGACATTTAAATTCAGCATTAACAATTTAAAAAGAGGTGATAATATGACTGAAAAATTTAATTCAATTGAAAGATGTGACTGCAATGTAATTCATGAGGATATTGTAAATCAAGTTAGAGATAAAATGCCTCAAGAAGAAAGCCTTTATGATCTAGCAGAATTATTTAAAGTATTTGGAGATTCAACACGAATCAGGATATTATGGGCTTTACATGAAGCTGAAATGTGTGTTTGTGATATCGCTGTATTACTTAACATGACACAATCAGCAATTTCCCATCAGCTGAGAGTCTTAAAACAAGCTAATTTAGTGAAAAACAGAAAAGAAGGGAAAGTAGTATATTATTCATTAGTTGATGATCATGTAAGAGAAATATTTGACCAAGGTCTAATTCATATCAACGAGAAGTAGTAATGTGGTATAATAGAATATTTTTTGAAGATATTTGGGCAGATATTTAAGTCTTCATATCAAATGAGCTATGTTTCAATAAAATTTGAAAAAGACTTGTAGTATTCAAAATAAAATTACAAATAATATTTAGGAGGATTTAATAATGAAAAAGAAATTTATACTTGAAGGTTTAGATTGTGCAAATTGCGCGGCAAAAATGGAAAAGGCTATTAATGAGCTTGATGGAGTGAAAGAAGCTACTGTTAACTTTATGACCACAAAACTCGTTATTGATGGTGAGGATGAAAAAATGCCAACAATAATAGCAGAGGCCGAAAAAATAGTTAAAAAAATTGAACCCGATACAACTATGAAAAAGGCTTAAAGGAGGCTATTTAGTATGACAAAACGACTATGGCGAATAATTATTGGTGCAGCCGTGTTAGCTACAGCAGTATTGCTTAATTTAAATAATGAATGGTTACAGATTGCTCTCTTTATAATAAGTTACATTATTGTAGGTGGAGATGTTGTAAAAAAAGCTGTAAAAAATATTTTTAAAGGTCAAGTTTTCGATGAAAACTTTTTAATGAGTATTGCAACAATTGGTGCATTTTTTATTGGTGAGTATCCTGAAGGTATTGCAGTTATGCTGTTTTATCAAGTTGGAGAACTGTTTCAAAGCTATGCAGTTGGCAAGTCGAGAAAGTCAATTGCAAGCCTTATGGATATTCGACCAGATTATGCAAATGTTAAAAAAGGCGATGAACTTGTTAGGACTGACCCGGATGAAGTACAAATTGGAGATATTATTGTAATTAAAGCAGGAGAAAGAATTCCTCTTGATGGCAAGGTAATAGAGGGAAGTTCAATGATCGACACATCGGCACTTACTGGTGAATCTGTTCCTCGTGAAGTAGAAGTAGGAAGTGATATCCTGAGTGGGTGCATCAACATTAATGGAGTTATTACAGCAGAGGTTACCAAGGAATTTGGAGAATCTACTGTAAGTAAAATTCTTGATTTAGTTGAAAATGCAAGTAGTAAAAAATCCAATTCAGAACAATTTATTACGAAGTTTGCGAGATATTATACACCGGTTGTGGTTATAATTGCAGTTTTTTTAGCTATTATACCGCCTCTTGTTATAGACGGGGCGACTTTTAGTGTTTGGATATATAGAGCACTAGCATTCCTTGTGGTATCCTGTCCGTGTGCTTTAGTTGTTTCAATTCCTTTGAGTTTCTTCGGTGGAATAGGTGGAGCCTCAAAAAAAGGTATTTTAGTCAAGGGTAGTAACTATTTAGAGGCATTAGCAGAAACTGAAATTGTTGTTTTTGATAAAACTGGAACACTAACGAAAGGTGTATTTAATGTACAGGAAATTCATCCAGAAGGAGTTTCCAAAGAAGAGCTACTAGAATTAACTGCATATGTGGAAAGCTATTCCAATCATCCGATTTCACTTTCACTGAAACGTGCATATGGCAAAGAAATAGACAATGGACGTATTTCAGATGTAGAAGAGATATCAGGTCATGGTGTTATTGCAACAGTAGATGGCAAAAAGGTTATGGCAGGAAATATCAAACTTATGAAAATGATGGATATCCCTTATTTCAAGGGAGAGCTGATTGGTACAGTTGTACATGTTGCAGTTAATAACCAATATATAGGTTACATTGTAATTGCCGATGAGGTAAAGGAAGATTCAGCACAAGCAATCAAGGAACTTAAGGCAGCTAATATTAAACAAATAGTTATGTTGACAGGTGATAATAAAAGTGTTGGTTCAAAGGTTGCTAAAGAGCTTGGTCTTGATAAGGTTTATGCAGAACTGTTGCCAGCAGACAAAGTTGAAAAACTAGAAGAATTATTTTCGCAAAAATCTACAAAAGGTAAACTTGCTTTTGTTGGTGACGGAATCAATGATGCACCTGTATTAGCCCGTGCAGACATTGGAATAGCAATGGGTGGTTTAGGTTCTGATGCGGCCATTGAAGCTGCTGATATTGTAATTATGACTGATGAGCCATCGAAAATTGCTACTGCAATGAAAATTTCTAAAAAGACACTAAAAATTGCACATCAAAACATAGTATTTGCAATTGGAATAAAAATAATTGTTCTTATTTTGAGTGCTTTTGGAATAACTACTATGTGGGCAGCTATATTTGCAGATGTAGGTGTAACTATCATCGCAGTATTAAATGCTTTTAGAGCTTTGAATGTAAAGAATCTATAAACTATTTTTCCTATTCACCCCTTGAATGATACCGATAATTGACGATACAATCAAGGGGTATTTTTTAATTTAAAAACTATAAATGAAAATTGGTTGGGATTTACCTTGAATTAAATGGTTTTAAAGATATGGAGGTTATGTAATTGAAAGTTATGAAGACTAAGAATCTTTAACATATATTATTCAACAGGACATTTGATGCACTAAGGTTGCACATAGTGGAGGTAATTAAACTCCTCAAAATATGTGCAGCTTTTTTTGAATCTAGTTGAGCAACTTATTGTGAAATACCCAGATTTTGTGTAGAGATAATTCGCAATCCGCTAAATGGTAAATTTGCTTATAATTGTGAAATCATCTGAAGTTGTTTTTTTTAATTCAAATTTATAGTAAAATATTACAAGTTAGAGAGGAGAGTGCAATGAAGAAAAAAATTATATTTATGACAGTTACAATGCTTATTGCTTCTAATATTACTGTTTTTGCTAGTACGGTAAATAATAAAGAAAATCAAATTAAAGAAAATCAAGAAACCATTCAAAACTTAGAAAATGAAAAACAAGAATTGAATGAGGAAAAAAAACAACTCAGTAGTGACTTGCAAAGTATTATTGATCAATTTACTTCCGTTGCAAGGGAAGCAGAAACACTAAACACTGCTATCACACAAAAAGAATCAGAAATACAGGCAAGAGAGAGTTTGATAAATGAAACTGATTCGAAGATTAATTCGCTCGAAAAGGAGATCAATACAAGACAAGCAGAAATTACTCTGAAAGAAATTGAGCTTGAAGAGAAAAAAGCAATACTAGATTCCAGAGTAAGATCTGCTTACATGAATAACTCAGTAGGCAGTATCTTGTATACTTTACTTGAATCAGAGAGCCTTGCTGACTTTTCTGATAAACTGATGCTCATCCATAAAGTCGTTGAGATGGATAAAGAGATTATTCAGCAAGTTAATTCCATAATGGAAGAATTGACACTAAAAAAAGCTGAACTTGAAGTGTCCAAAAAAGATTTAGTAGCTTCAAAAGATGTTATTCAAGATGAACGGGCCAAGCTCATTGAGGAAAAGGAAAAGCTTGAAACTGAAAATCTGGCCTATACATCAAAATTGTCAGAGCTAAAGAAATTGGAGACTAAAAAGTCTTCCGCTATAAATTCCCTAACAAAAGAAGAGAAGGAAATAGCTTCTGATATAGGAGACATCATTGAAGAGAATAAGGAACTTCAGGATGAAATATCAGCTTTGATTAGAGCTGAAGCAAATAAGAATACTACATCTCAGGGGAATACCAGTTCACAACAAAACAACACAAATTCAGGTTATATTAAACCTGTATCGGGAAGGGTTACTTCCTCGTATGGGTACAGAATACACCCGATTTTGGGTTATAAAAAACTTCATACAGGTATTGATTTTGCTGCTACTTCAGGAACACCAATCAAAGCAACGAGGGCTGGCACAGTAATTCGGGCATCTTATAACTCTACCTACGGTAATAATGTTATCATAGATCATGGTAACGGGGTCACAACCCTATATGCCCATATGAGTGCACTTAATACAAGTTATGGTTCAAAAGTATCTCAAGGTCAGGTTATTGGATATGTAGGATCTACTGGTATGAGCACAGGACCGCATTTACACCTTGAATTCCGTCTAAATGGCAACTTGGTAGATCCAGCACCGTATCTTGGGTTATAGAATTGTTATACTAATTTATTAAAATTATGATCTAACAACATAAAGACTGTATTACCAACTATTTAATTATTTGGTAGTGCGGTCTTTTTGCTTAAAAGGGCCATTTTGGATGGTTCAACAGGTTGACATGTTCCCGAGAACGTCGGTTTTTAGAAAAACGGCCTAAAAGCTTTGATAAGTTCCCACGAACTTAAGGTGCAAATGACATCAATGCTGTCCACTCGAG
>NZ_DAMBTF010000056.1:0-18099 GCF_032054185.1 Proteiniclasticum sp. | reverse complement strand
TTATCTCATTGAAGTATAGAGGCGCTCAACAGTCTTTCAAGTTCACGGAATGTATGATTTTACAAGGAGGCCAATAATGAATAAAAAAGATAACAATCTTAAAGATGGAAATATGGACCACAGTAAGATGGATCACAGTAAGATGGATCACAGCAATATGGATCACAGCAATATGGATCACGGCAAGATGGACCACAGTAAGATGGATCACAGCAATATGGATCACGGCAAGATGAATCACAGCAATATGGATCAAGGCAAGATGGACCACAGCAAGATGGACCATAGCAAGATGGACCATAGCAACATGGATCATGATCGTGGTGCAATGGGAGGGCACGCCCACCACCATCATGGTAGTTTCAAGGAAATTTTCTTGAAATCACTCCCATTGGGAATTGCAATCTTATTTATTACTCCCTTGATGGATATTCAATGGCCTTTCCAAATCATCTTTCCTTATGCAGACGTTGTAGCAGCTGTCTTGGCAACAATTCTGTATCTTTATGGCGGGAAACCTTTCTACATGGGTGCGAAGGATGAGTTTATGTCAAAAGCACCCGGCATGATGTCCTTGATTACTTTGGGAATAACGGTTTCCTATGTGTATAGTGTTTACGCAGTGGCCGCTCGATATGTGACCGGCGAACATGTAATGGACTTCTTCTTTGAGTTTTCAACTTTAATTTTAATTATGTTATTTGGACATTGGATTGAAATGAAGGCATTGGGTGAAGCTGGAAATGCGCAAAAAGCTCTAGCAGAATTGTTGCCCAAAGACGCTCATGTTGTTTTAGAAGATGATTCGATTGAAACTCGCCCTGTGTCTGAACTTCAAGTTGGAGATGTTATCCGAGTTCAAGCAGGAGAAAATGTTCCAGCTGATGGTATTATTATTCGCGGAGAATCCCGTGTAAACGAGTCTCTCTTAACGGGTGAATCTAAGCCAATCGAAAAGAATATTAAAGATCAAGTCATTGGTGGATCAACAAATGGTAGTGGTGTTCTATATGTAGAAGTAACAGAAACAGGCGATAAGTCCTTTATCTCGCAAGTACAAACATTAATTAACCAAGCACAAAGTCAGCCTTCTCGAGCAGAGAATTTGGCCCATAAAGTAGCTAGCTGGTTGTTCTACATTGCAGTAATAGCAGCTGTAATCGCTCTAGTAGCCTGGATGATCATTGCAGATTTACCTACAGCCGTTATCTTTACTGTAACGACGTTAGTTATTGCCTGCCCACATGCTTTGGGTCTTGCAATTCCTTTGGTAGTATCACGTAGTACTAGTTTGGGTGCGAGCCGAGGATTACTAGTTAAAAATAGAGAAGCGTTGGAATTAGCTACTAAAGCGGATGTCATGGTATTGGATAAGACGGGTACATTAACGACGGGAGAATTTAAGGTCCTGAACGTTACACATTTGAGCGGTGCCTATACACAAGAAGAAATTATTGTCTTAATGGCCGGCATCGAAGGAGGCTCTAGTCATCCAATTGCCCAATCGATCGTCCAGCATGCAGAAAAGAACGGTCTCAGCCCTGTATACTTTGATTCCATTGAAGTTATTTCAGGTGCAGGAGTAGAAGGCGAAGCCAATGGTCACCGTTATCAATTGATTAGCCAAAAATCATATGGAAAAACGTTGGATATGGAAACGCCGAAAGGCGCCACAGTGAGCATACTCGTCGAAAATGGCGAAGCAATCGGCGCCGTTGCATTGGGAGATGAACTAAAGGAAAGCAGTCGAGATTTAATCCAAGCGTTGAAAAAGTACGGAATCGAGCCGATCATGGCTACCGGTGATAACGAAAATGCTGCACAAGGAGTGGCGGAAGAGCTAGGCATTCAATATAGAGCAAACCAATCTCCCGAAGATAAATACAATCTAGTCGAGTCCATGAAAAATCAAGGCCAGACGGTTATCATGGTAGGAGATGGCGTCAATGATGCACCCTCTCTTGCTTTGGCAGATGTGGGTGTGGCCATTGGGGCCGGGACGCAAGTGGCCCTGGATTCTGCCGACGTCATTCTGACCCAATCAGATCCGGGAGATATCGAATCCTTCATTGAATTGTCCCGAAATACCACCCGTAAGATGAAGCAAAATCTTGTCTGGGGAGCGGGTTATAACTTTATTGCTATCCCGATAGCCGCTGGTATTTTGGCTCCTATCGGAATAACTTTGAGCCCTGCGCTTGGAGCAGTATTCATGTCCCTCTCCACTGTTATCGTTGCGATCAATGCAATGCTTTTGAGATTAGACCCGAAATAAAACGAAGCAGGAACAAAAAAACACTGGCTGGTGTGCTGTACAAGGATATACGTACACCCACGGATTTCTGAGAAAAAACAGGACTCCATCATTTTAATCTGGACCTGATTTCAAGGACAATATCGGATAGTAATTCTTAACACAATTTTACCCGCAGCTCTTTTTATTGAGTTGCGGGTTTTCTGCTTGTAAAGATTTCATTGTGGTTAGAAACCAAATGGTTTATAATATTTTCTAATAAGGCATGGAGGGACTATTATGAAAAACTCGGACATGATACGACAGCTATGTGAACAAATGAATATCAGTGTCTCCGAATTGGCTAGACGATTAGGTCAGTCGCCACAGAACTTCGGGAAGAAGCTGAAGCGTGAAACGATTACCTTAGAAGAACTTAAGACCATAGCAGATGTGATGGATGTAAAGTTTGAACAGGCTTTCATTCTGCCTGATGGGAAAGAAATAAAAACAGGAAATGAGTAAAGGCGGCGGTCTACTATGATGATCAGCCCGGAAGGATATTATGAAGAGTATCTCAAAGGAAAAACAAAAGAGCAGATTATGACCGCTATACGTGGGCTTAAGCAGGAAATAGGCCGTCTTAAAAATACGATGGAAAGCCCAGACTATGGCCAAGAAGAAATTGTGCATCCGAGTGAAGATACGCGCCTTCACTGGACTCGTGAGTATTTGGAAAGAGCTAAGCAAGCTTATGCTGAGGTTGGTGGAACTTATACTTTATCAAAATCAGAAGAAAAGGCTGCTGACTTTGATTCAAACATGGATTTCATCAGCAAGATTATTTTTAGCATTGGCGGTTACTTTGGTGGTTATCGCAGCTATGTAATAGAGCTATCAGATGGATTGAGAGCATATACAAAGTTATGGGAAGATGAAGAACCACTTGTTCTGCTTGATGAAGATGATGAACCTTTCACAAAGGAAACCTTTATAGCTGCTCTGGCTGACCTTCACATTGGTGAGTGGCGCAGAAGATATTCAACACTGCGTTTTGGTTACACAGTATGTGATGGCACGCAGTGGGAGTTAGAATTTGAATATTATAATGGCCACAAGACGGTAAAGTTTGACGGTGATAACTCATACCCGTATAACTTCGATAAGTTTCAGATGCTATTTGGCATTGATGATACGGAGGAGGATGATGAGTAAAATCGATTATGTAAAGGAGGTTCAAAATTGGATAAAAACAAATTGAAAGCGTTATCATTTGATGAGCTGCGCACTTTGTATAGGAACTTTCTACATAGCCAAGACATTTCAAAATTAACGATCGATACTGCTTATAGTGACACCTTCTACCTATGGAGAAAAGGCAGCAAAGACCTTTTCTGGGATACAGTGACGGATACTGATTTTGAAAATGTGGCAAAGAGTGAACTAATAAAGACTCTTTCCGAGCACTCGACTGGAAACGTTAAGTCACTAGCGAGTAATTACTTGTCCCATTTAAAACGATTTCGTTTATTTTTGTCATCAAATGGGACAATGGAATCCGTTGAGATTAAAAAACCAATTAAAGTAAAGCCAATAAATATGAGTCGAGAAATAATAATTAATAAAATGTATGTTGGAGGCTATCTGTTAGAGGGCGATAATATAGGCCATGAAATCATCAATCTCTATAAGGCGGATGATGGAAAAAACTATATCTATCTCAATTCACAAGGAACAATAGACTTATCTCATGGAAAAAATAGAATAACTGTTTTGATGGTGAGAAAATTTGCAACGAAAACATATAAAGTGCTGGCCAAGGCAGATGGGGTTATGATTCTTGATTTTGCGGACAGCAGACTACCGCGAAAAGAGAGATATAAAGGGCAAGTTGCATTAGGACTGACATATGGCGGAATAAGCCTTGTAGATCTATTTAATGAGAATTCTTTTCGCGGTAGTCTAGAAGATGAAAAAAATGCTTACGCAACGTTTATTGCAGATAAGGTTATAAAGCCGAAAATGCAGATATATATTACAGATGATGCGTCAGCAAGTGGTGACAACACCTTTTTCGTTCGTACATATAAAGGATTTGGCAAACAAACATTAAGGGAATTCTATAACGAAAATGAAAAGCCGGATTCTTTCGTTGATTTGAATAAGATAATTGAGAACAAAGAGTTATGGGAAGAGGCAAACACGACACAAGCAATTTCTGAATTACCTGAACCTCAAAAAGATCCATACTTCAATTTCATGAAAATAATCAAACATGAGGACAATGAACTCGCTTTTTCGAACATGTTTGCTTACTTTTTCAATCTCAATAGAGATGCCTTTTCTCTTTTTGCTAACGATGTTCTGCATATCGAGATGCAAGCAGATTTCACTATTGAGAGAGAAAAGAAAAACATTGACCTGCTTGTATCAGATATAAATAATGTCGTCGTAATAGAAAATAAAATAAAATCGAGCATCAATGGTATTAATGACCGTCACGATATCTACAGTGATCAAGTACAATCACAACTAAAAAAATACTTTCAATTTGTTACCTCTGATGATGATTATTGCTCGAAAACAGCAAGTTGCTTTATATTTTCACCCAATTACAATCGCATTGAACTGAGCAAATTTTCGTGCGGTGAAAAATATACTGTTATTTATTATAGAGAAATTTATAATTTCTTCATTGAACATAGAAAACTGTTTGATGATGTGCCTTATTTTAATGACTTCATTAATGCAATGTACAAGCACACAAAGGACTATGATAATGAGTTAGAGGAAGAGATGCAAAGAAGATTTCAAAATACGATTTACAATGCAAAGAAACGGTAGAAATAAGTGGAGGGATAAAATGAATAAAATAACCATCGAGTTTTTTCATGACGTCATATGCAGTTTTTGTTTTCCAATGTCCTATCGGATGCGGCAGCTCCAAAAACTGATGCCGGAAATAGAAATCGTGCATCGCTCCTATGCCTTAGTGAAATCGGAACGCGATTTCGACGCGATGTTTGGTTCAAGAGCAGCAGCCAAGGCTGAGATTATGAGTCATTGGGAACATGCAAATCATAATGATGACCACCATCGGTTCAACATCTCCGGAATGCGCCAGACAGACTTTTTGTTTCCGTCTTCTATGAAAGGCCTTATTGCATGCAAAGCGGCATACTTCGTAGCGGGCGATGCTGGGTATTGGGATGTTTTTGACGCGCTGCAAAATGCCTTGTTTGTACAAAATCAAAATATTGAGGAAAACGAGATTATCGAGGACTGTGTCAGAGAAAGTGGTATAGACTTTGAGTCCTGGGTGCACCATTACAATAGCATAGAGACAAAAGATGCAGTAGAGAGTGACTTTCTTCTTGTAAAACAATATAACATTCAAGGGGTCCCGGCACTCGTCATAAATGGGAATCAGCAGATTAGCGGCGCACAACCCTTATCTAAAATTATCCAAGTCATAGAGGAAATTACAAAAGGAAAAGAACAGCCGACATCTGACGGAGCTTCCTGTCGCTTGGTGGACGGAAAAATCGAATGTGAATGATCCATTTGAAAAGTATTGATATGTTCTCACGAACAGACAAAACCATTGCTATGTTCCCTCGTCCCTAGAAAGAGCAAAAAAGGTCGTTGATCTGTTTCCACTAACGTAAGATACCAAAATTGGCAACTGACATCATAAAAAATGACTCGGGCCACGTTGAGACGGTAGTATTGATGTCAAGGATAGAGAAGTAAGAGTGGAGAAACTTGAGTAAATAAGCACTTACCGTGATTTGAGAACTGGCTTTAAGCCAGAAGGATAATCACGGTTTTTTATTTTGAGGGAACTTATCTAAGACTATGAAAGTGTAAGGTTGAGTGGCTAGATTTACTTTAGGGATTATGAGTTGATAAGATAACTGACAAAAACGTAGTGAGTTGACAGGATTATTGTCAAAAAATTAGAAAACATTTACACTTCATATTGACCGAGTCAATATAATGAAGTACAATAAATATTAGGTGGGATCATAGCCCTGCACCAGGAGGTGAAAACTTGATAGGATTAGAATATATTTTAAACCTCTATAACCTTCAACATATAGAACTTGCAGAAAAACTTGGCATTAAAAAACAAAATATAAACATGTGGGTGAAAGGGCGACAGAACATTCCAAAGAAATATCTACCGGTTTTAGAAGAACTCTTTGGTATTGATCAGTCCTACTTTGGAAGTGAGCTTAGTGAAATTGATCAGTTAGAAATCCAGAAGGAAAAGCTAAAAAGAGATTTGAAGCCTGTAATCAAAAAGCATGAACAGCAGTTTTCTTTGGGAGAGATTAATGATCTTGTTGAAGTTCCCATCTATGATAAAGAAGAAATGAATGCAATAGAGCGAGATATAGAAAAGGCCAAGCTGGTATCTAAGTTTAAGGCCGCGATGGATGTAGTAGATAATAATCCATACTTGGAGACCTATAAGCTTATCGTAGAACTACTTGAAAAAGTGCAACATGAATCAGTTCTACACAAAACGGTTGAAGCGCTGGCCCACTATTACGAAGTCTTACCTGATTGGGTAAGCAGCGAACCGGAACAAGAAGGCTTTGAAAGCGAAATATTTGAAGTCTTTGATGATCATAACTATTGAACATTTGGAGGGAATATTAATGGCTGAGAACACAGGAAACATAGGATTTGAAGAGACACTTTGGAAAGCGGCAGACAAACTGAGAGGCAGCATGGATGCCAGTGAATATAAACATGTGGTACTGGGACTGATCTTCCTTAAGTACATATCCGATAAATTTGAAACAAAGTTTAATGCGCTAGTAGAAGAAGGTGCAGGCTTTGAAGAGGACCGGGATGAGTATGAAGCAGAGAATATCTTCTGGGTCCCTAAAGAAGCGAGATGGACATATATCAAAGATAATGCAAAAGACTCTAAAATTGGTCAGTACATTGATGATGCCATGATTCTTATTGAGAAAGAGAATCCATCACTTAAGGGTGTACTGGATAAACGCTACGCAAGACCAGAAATCGATAAAAGAAGACTCGGAGAACTGATAGATCTTATTTCAACCATCAAGCTTCATCAAAATGGAGAAAAGGACTTACTTGGTAGAGTGTATGAATACTTCCTTGGGCAGTTTGCCAGCGTTGAAGGAAAAGGCGGTGGAGAATTCTATACGCCAACCAGCGTAGTTAAAACTTTGGTTGACATGATCGAGCCCTACCAAGGTAGAGTCTACGAGAGAATCATTCAGAGATTGATACAATTTAATGAACCTCAAACTTGCTACGCTTAAGGGTATGCAAACTCAAAAAGGGGTGTGCAAGGTAGAAGCCGAGGATATCTCGGCTATTTTAAATTGGTAGCTTATTAATATAATATTAATAGAGTATAAGTAAAAGAGAAAGTAGAAATTTGAAGGGAGATTACGTGCTGTCAGAGAATAACATCACATGGGGGCCATTCATGGGATATACAGCAACTTCAATGTGGTACATATCTTTCTTATAAATTTCAGTTTAGTACTGGCGGTTGTGCTCTTGGTGATGGGGTTGGCAAGAAGTGATAAACGCCATTTGGGTGATATACTCGCAGGAACGCAACTAAAAGTAGATGCATATAGAGACAGGGACTTTTCTCCCATAGAATAATCTTTTAAATGGTTGAGTAGACTCTTTTTTCTTTATCTGAGTATATTACGGCCATATTGAAAGAAAAAAATGCATTAAATTTATAAACCGTTGATAACAAAGCCTTACTTAATATTGCATATGAGTGTAGCAGATTCAGTTTGGAGAAAAAGTTAATATCATTATAATTAATACAGCAATGAGAATACATCTTGACAACAAATTAACAGTACAAGTAACAAAGAAAAAACCCAGATATAAATCTGAGCTTTTAAATGGTACAAAATGCTTTTTTGTTTAAAATTTAGATGATTAAAAAAAGATGTTCCATTAAGAATTTACTTGTATTTTTTTGCAATGAAGTATTCAACCAAAGGGTATGTTATCATCGCAAAGCCTAACACAAGCAGCAAAAACAGATTAACTGTACCATTTACGATTTTATCAGCAAATACAGCCAACATTATGATGAATAATAAAATAGTATAACTTATTTTGGAACTTTTCTCTATTATTTTTTGTCCAAGTTCATCTTCTTGATATAGACCTTTTTTTTCTTCTTTGTCTCCCCAAGTAATGGTAGCTACAAACATCATTACAAAAGTTCCCATTGCTAACACATCATACATTTCGATAGTTTTTCCTAATGCAATTTTATAAATAATATTTGCTATCAGCACTAAAGTAGCAACACCAAATACACGCATTAGATTACGTCTTTTTATCATCTTTTTCCTCTCCTTCATTTAAAAATAAGTAGTCTACTTTTACACCTAGTATTGTTGCTATGTTAAATGCTAATTGTAAACTCGGATCATATTTGTTGTTTTCAATAGCGTTGATTGTCTGTCTACTTACATTACATAAATCTGCCAACCCTCCTTGGGAAAGATTATTCTTTTCTCGATATTCTTTAATTTTATTTTGCATATGAATCCCACCTTTGAGATTATGTAAAACATCTTTTACACCTTTATTATAAAACAAAATGGAATAGCTGTCAAATACTTTTTACACTCATTCCATTTTTAAGAATTATTTGAACTTCTTCCTTCTCATAAACCGTCACATAATCAACTAGGCTATTCCATAAAAGTGGGGCGAATTCTGAAATCAATCCATCTTGTTTTTGCAGTTCATTTAGGAATATTTCTAAGTTTTTATGCCTAGTAATTTTATCTTTAATCTGCTCAGTTACAGATTCCAACTCAGCTTTAGTGACATCAAATTTTTCTACAAGGCTGTCGTATTTTCTTTGGTACTCTCCTTGATCTAAGGCAACATTGGCGTTTTCATTAATGCATTGCTGTATCAGCTCAGTGACAATCTCCATTTCATTTTGAAGCTCGGTCTGTTTGGTTTCTAAGGGACCAGTGTCATACAGAATATCCTTCATGGATTCGAAGTTTGCTATGATTTCATCCTTGTCTTCCAGGAGCTTATTAACAGCCTTCACGAAAAGTTCTTTTATTGTATCTTCATCGAGGTGGGGAGTGGAGCATTTTTGCTGTCCGTTGAACTTATGGTTGCATTGCCAGACTGTACGTCGGTATTTGCTGTTTGAATGCCATACCATAGAACCGTACCAGCTTCCACATGAGCCGCATTTTATCTTTCCAGAGAATATATGAACACCGCTGTGACGATTGTTTGCAGGGTTTCTTTTTTCTAACTCGTTTTGGACCAGGTCGAAGACCGCTGGCTCAATAATCGCTTCATGGTTATTCTCAACATAGTATTGAGGAATTTCACCCTCGTTGGCTTTCTTCTTTTTGGTAAGAAAATCTACGGTGTAGCTTTTCTGCAAAAGTGCATCTCCTTTGTACTTTTCATTTGTGAGGATGCGCTTGATGGTGCCTGCGTTCCACTTATCTTTCTTCGCGGGTGATAAAATGCCGTCTGCGGTAAGCTGCTTGGCAATACCATAAGGCGTCATGCCCTGTAGGAACATGCTGAAGATCCTCTGGATTATAACTGCTTCATCGGGGTTCAAGACAAGGTTGCCATCTTCACCCCGATCGTAACCGAGGAAGTGCCCGAAGGGAACCGTAACCTTCCCGTCTGCAAATCTCTTGCGCTGTCCCCATGTGACGTTCTCTGAAATGCTGCGGCTTTCTTCCTGGGCAAGGGATGACATGATGGTGATTAGAAGTTCGCCTTTAGAATCTAAGGTCCAGATATTTTCCTTCTCAAAATAGATCTCGATTCCTTTTTCTTTCAATTGACGAACGGTGGTGAGGCTGTCAACTGTGTTCCTTGCAAACCGGCTGACTGACTTGGTAACGATGAGGTCAATCTTGCCGCTTAAGGCGTCCTGGATCATGCGCCTAAAGCCTTCACGCTTTTTGGTGTTGGTACCGGATATCCCTTCGTCGGTATAAACCTTCACGAACTCCCAATCGTCTCGACTTTTAATAAAATTGGTGTAATAATCGACCTGCGCCTCATAGCTTGTGAACTGTTCTTCGCTGTCGGTGGATACGCGAGCGTAGCCAGCTGTGCGGCGTTTTCTTTGCTCATTAATTGGCGTGGAAGAAAACTGCCTGAGTGTAGCAGGTATGGTTTTAACGTTTTTAGTTGTCTTTGTTCTGCTCATGCTTTTTCCTCCATGCCTCTTTCATTTTCTCAGCTTGCCTTTTCTTTCTTTCCTCTGACCAGGCGGGTTGTCTGCGTTTAAACTGCCATTGTTTTGTGATCTTACTGCCATCCTTCAGCTGAAAGAGAAGCTCTGTGTTGGAAACCACAGTGATGCTATCAACTTTTTCTTGAAAGATAGCTTCGTCAAACTCTTTAATGGAAAGGACATCGCTAGATATAGTTTTTAACATGTTCTCTTCCAATCCGCTGTGGCCGCAATCTGTGTGAGGGGGACACCGCCAATGGTGGGCCTTCTGACCACTTACTCGGGGGCTTGTGTTTCTGCGTAGGTTTTGCCCGCACTTACTGCAGTTTATTTTTCCGGTGAAGCAAGTGATGTTTCCAGAGCTTCTTGGGTTCTTTTTACTGTAGGCTGACTTTGCAGCGCGAGCTTCAGGTGTCCACCAATCCTTCCTGGCCGTGGATTTCCATTGTTGAGGAATAACGCTACCGTCATGTAAATGAAAGATGAGTTCATCTGTTCCATTCACCACAATTTTTTCAACTTGATCCAGGAAAAAATCTTCATCAAATTCTTCTAAGCCGAGCACCTGGGCACAGACACCTTGGAGTATCTTCTCTGGGATGTTTTTGGCGCTGCACTCTGACACGCCTTTGCGGTCTTTAGTCTGGCAAGTCCAAATGTAATAAACATCACTTGAATGCTTGCTTTGTCTTTTGCCGCTGCGCCTATAGCTGACACCGCAGTTTCCACACTTTATCTTGCTTGTAAAGCAGGTGGTGTTGATTGATGGGTTTGCGAAAACGCCTAACTTTCTGCGCCGTGCGATTTCAGCTTGCACCTTTTTATAAGTTTCTAGGTCAATGATGGCTTCATGAGAATCTTCTACCCAGTACTGTGGGAGTTCGCCGTTGTTGGGCTTTAACTTGTGTGTGATATGGTCCTCAATAAAACCCTTTTGTAAAAGCATGTTACCGGTATACTTTTCATTCTTAAGGATCGCCCGAATTGAGGTGTTTGAAAAACGTCCACCGGTATATGATTTGACACCCATTTCTTCAAGCTGCACCTCTGTTTGTTCGGCGGACATTCCTTTGATGAAATTATCATAAATCAGCTTTACAATCTTGGCTTCCTCTGGCTCAACAACAAACTGTTCTCCATTCCAGCGGTAGCCATAAATATTAAAGGAATTAGGCTTTCCTTTCTGGAAATTCCTTCGAGCTGTAATAAACCGGTGACTTGTAGTACCACCAGCTGACCACACCAGAGCCTCGGTCCATATCATAAGCACCACAGGTCATGGCATTTTGAGCTCCGGCGCAGTACCCAGCGTTATGCCAGGTGATCCCGTCAAAGGATGCTATGATATTAGCGAGGCCCACGATCTTGGCAATAAAGACTCCATCCGCAGCATAAAGTATCTCAGGCTGCCCATGACTCCACCAAGGAACACTGACAACGGTCCATTGTTTGGTGGTCTTGTTCCAGTAGGACATATAGGGAGTCTTTGCATAATAAACAGCTATCTGAGCGTTTCCATTATCATAGACATTAATCTGTCTTTCACTTCCGTATTGGGTGTAGCCAAAATTGTTATAGTACTTCTTGGTCCAGCTTAAGGTAGGAATAGGAAGGACAATACTTCCTCTGCCACCAAAAGCTGCCCAGATGGCCAAGGTGTTATTAAAATTACGATCATAGCTCATGGCTTTCCTCCTTAAACTTTCTCAATGGCTGTAATTCTTCCGCTGGAATCGGTGGACTCGTGGGTACTTGGAAAAAGCTAAAGAGACCTTAAGAGAGAATATGAAAGGGGCATTCAAATGAAAAAAAAGGATTTGATGCATGAAATTAAAAATCAATATATAGAAAAACAAGGGTATCACGATGTTACTCACACTCATCATCAAGGACATGAGTCAGCTTCACACGCTTCATGTATCACTGTAGTTCCGATCTTTAATCATTTAGAAGGAGAACAGATGGAGGAAATTATGAAAGTAACGAAATCGACCTCTTTTAAAAAGGGTGAAGTAATTTACCGAGAGGGAGATATATCCGACTTGTTATATATTGTAAGTAAAGGGAAAATTCGAATTTACCGTTTGTCTGAATCAGGAAAAGAACAATTAGTGAGAATATTAAATCCAGGCGATTTCACTGGAGAGCTTGCCTTGTTTCGCGAATCAATTCAGGAAGCATATGCAGAAGCAATGAGTGATACCGATGTATGTATGATTAGTAGAAATGATTTGCAAGAATTTTTATTAAAGTACCCTACTATATCTTTGAAGATTTTATCGGAATTCTCTAACCGATTAGAAACATCAGAAAAACAAACAACTAGATTTGCCACAGAGAAGGTAGATACTAGATTAGCACTGTTTCTTGCAGAATGCATGGAAAGCGGAGATGGTCCAATGGAAATTGAATTGCCAATGAGTAAAAAGGATTTAGCCTCTTATCTAGGAACTACTCCAGAAACTATTAGTAGAAAGTTAGCTGACCTTGAAAATGAAGGATATATAAAACAAAAATCAGGTAGAAAGATTGAGATTTTGGATTTAGATGGATTGTTGTTGGTATAGATGTGATAATATAAAGTAAAATAGTAGTAAAAATTATTAAAACATTTAAAAAAGACTAAACTTGATTTAGATCAATTTAATTTCTTTCAATCCATAGTATTATACAATCAAGATAAAGAAAAAATAAAACAAGAAAGAAGGAAAAAAATATGTCAAGACAATTAAATTTTAATCAAGTAAAGGAAACTCATTTAAAAACATTAGCACAATATGTTCCAGTTGTAGCAAAAGTTCATGGAGGAAATCATCCAGAATTCTACCAGGTTCGTAAAGTATATGATGAACTTGCAAAGAAAGCAAAAGATGCGGGAGTAGAAAAGCCGGACTTAAAAGAGGAGTTTGTAAAATTACGTGAAATCACAGATAATTATACAGTTCCAGGTGATGTATGCGAAAGTTATGAAGCAGTATATAACATGTTAGCAGAATTAGATAAAGCATATGAAGCATAAAAGAAAACAAACAAAGTAATGGAAAGATATAAATAATCTAATAGGGAGGAGTATGAATATGCAAAAAATTATATTAGGAAGAAAAAACCATATTACAATAGTAAGTGCAATTTTAATAATAATTGCATTTGTCAGTAAATTAGGCTTCGAAAACGAACAAATAGCCATATGGGCATTAGTAATTGCTTCAATTTTGGGAGTTTCACCTATTGCGATTCAAGCGTATCAAGCATTAAAAGTCAAAGTAGTTAGTATTGATGTTTTAGTTACCATTGCAGTTATCGGAGCCTTTATAATTAGAAACTACGAAGAATCAGCAATTGTTACATTTTTATTTCTATTTGGAGCTTATCTAGAACAAAGGACACTTAATAAAACACGTTCTGCAATTAAAGAATTAACTCAAATGGCACCAGAAAGTGCCTTAAAACAAGTGGAAAATGGTGAGTTTGAAGAAGTAGAAATAGATGAAGTTGATGTAGGAGATATTTTGCTTGTTAAAACGGGTGCAAAAATCCCAGTTGACGGTACAGTGTTAACAGGAGAAGGGCATATTAATGAAGCAAGTATTACAGGAGAAGCGGTTCCTGTAAGTAAAAAGAAAGATTCGGGGGTATATGCCGGAACAATTTTAGAAAATGGAACTATTCAAATCACTGCTGATCGTGTAGGTGAGGATACTACTTTTGGTAAAATCATTGAGTTGGTTGAAGAAGCACAGGATTCAAAATCAGAAGCAGAACGTTTCATTGATAGATTTTCTAAATACTACACACCAGCTGTTTTAGTTCTCTCTTTTATTGTATGGATATTTTCAAGGGATATTGAACTTGCAATTACAATATTAGTTTTAGGATGTCCAGGAGCATTGGTAATCGGTGTACCGGTTTCAAACGTCGCGGGGATTGGCAATGGAGCACGTCATGGAGTCCTTCTAAAAGGTAGCGAGGTTATTAGTGACTTTAGCAGACTAGATACCATGGTATTTGACAAAACAGGTACATTAACAATAGGAAATCCCAAAGTAGCTGATAAAGAAATTTATGCAGATAATGTATATGAAGTATTAGGGTATCTAGCAAGTGTTGAAAAGGAATCAGATCATCCATTAGCAAAAGCAGTTGTAGAATATATTGGAGATATAAAATTATATACAGTTGAAAAAACAGATGTTGTAAAAGGTGGAGGAATTGTAGCTCATATAGAAGGTCATAAAGTTGCAGTCGGTAATGTGGCACTAATGGAGCAAGAAAATATTCTTTTAAGTGAAAAAGCTCGTGCAGATATTGCCAGATTTGAGAAAAATGGAAATTCACTTGTTTTAACATCAGTTGATGGTGAATTAAAAGCATTGATGGGTATTCGTGATCAAATTCGCCCGGGTGTAAAAGATGATCTTAAAAAGTTGAAAAAACTTGGTGTTAAAAATCTAGTAGTTCTTTCTGGTGATAACCAAGGAACAGTTGATTTAGTAGCACGTGAACTAGGACTTACAGAAGCTCATGGACATATGTTGCCAGAAGATAAAGCAACATATATTAAAGAGTTACAAGAAAAAGGTCAAATTGTGGCATTTGTTGGAGATGGAGTAAATGATAGTCCTTCACTAGCTCTAGCACAAATTGGAATTGCTATGGGAAATGGAACAGATGTAGCAATCGAAACTTCAGATGTTGTTTTAATGAATTCAGATTTCAGCCGCTTGCCACATGCATTAGGTTTAACAAAAGCAACCGCTAATAACATGCTTCAAAATATTATTATTGCAGTAGGGGTTGTATTAGTCCTTCTTGCCAGCGTATTCTTTAGTGAATGGATGAACATGTCAATCGGTATGTTAGTACATGAAGTAAGTATATTAGTAGTGATTTTAAATGGTATGAGGTTGCTACGCTACAAACTATGAAAATAAACAACAAATTAAGCTGTTGATGCAAATCAATTTAATGATGATAATAATCGAGTATAATAAAATCGATATAAACTAAAGGAGAGAAGAAAATGCAAAAAGCAACGATTCAATTAGAAACATTAACATGTCCGTCTTGTATGCAAAAAATAGAGAATGGTGTGAAATCTTTGGACGGGGTAAGTAAAGAGAGTTTAAAAGTACTATTTAATTCAAGCAAGGTGAGGGTGGAATTTGACGATGAAAAAGTATCTATAAAAGACATTGAACATGTTATCGACAAATTAGGTTATGAAGTATTAAAATCCCAGGTCAAAAATATTTAAGTAGCGAACCAATTAAGTTTGTATGGGAGATAGTGTTTGGGAAGCATTTTTTCCTAAGAACTGTATTAGAGGAGCTATGTAATAAATCCATACTTTGACTGATATGTTCTCACATACGAAAGCCCTCTGTGGATATGTTTCCACAGAGGGAATTTTCGATAAAAGCATTTGAGCCAATATTTCTTGACAGCTATGAATTCATCTCAAAACATCCAGAACATGGAAACATGTCTATGTTCTTTTAGATTGTTATCCAGATCAACAAGTTGCTTGGACACCCGATTTGGCTAGTTGGCTATATTATCGATTTTATTGGTTATTTATATTCTATAGAACCCGCTCTATTTTTTTATCTTCTGGGCATGAGGCTCCCATAATAAGATCGACGTTGTTTTTTATGATTACAGATTGTTTCATAATGCTCTTCATAGACCTATAGTCTGCTGATAGCGATTTTTTCGCACTCGAGCACTTCCGGTATTCTAATTGAAGATTTTTCATGGCAGGTATTTGCTTTGCTGAGAGCAAACTGAATGCTTGTTTCGCAGATTGATGAAGCAAAATATCCTCTGTGTTTGCTTCATAATACCTTCCTGAAAATCCGGACTCTCGATATGCTGTATATATCTCCTTCGTTTTCGCATAGTTAATGATATGCTTCTTCAACTCAGTAATCTCCGCCATTCGTTTTTCAAGATCCTTGATCTGCTGTGACAGCTCGTGATAACGATCCGTCGCAGCTTTTGTTTTTTCAACAAGTTTTTCATAGTCGGTGATGTTATTCTCCGTCAGAAAATTGATGGTCTGAGCCATCTGTTTCAGATTGAAAACTTTTGCCCAGCGCTCGTAGCCAGGACCTTTACCAGCTTGAAGTCTGGCCTGGATATCCACCAGAAGATTAATCTTGTCTGGATTTTTTCGATAAGGTCTTTTGACTTTTGGAGTGTGGACGGTCTTTCCGAGTATCGCAGATCTCAACTCTTCCTCAGAATATCCTTCTCCGAGGGATCGCAATCTTGTGAATTTCTGCTGACCAATAGCTTTAAAAGCGAGATGCTGCCCCTGTTTCACTTCATAACCATTCACCACCATCAGCTTCAGGAAGGTGTCAAAATCAGCTGGCTTTTGAACCATGACAGCATCGATGGTTTGTCTCAGCTTCTCCTGCCAGGATAGTGGTTTCTTATCGCCCAGCCACTTGCCGTAATGGGATGGTCCTTGCTTTGGCGCTTCAATGATAGAGAGCCCGTTCTCAAGGCAGAGTTTGTCGCTGATTTTCCGGATCACTTCACTGGAGCCAAGGAAATTTCTGAATTTTTGCGTATGGTCGATGGATGTAGAATTGAAAATGATGTGATTGTGGATATGGGCATGATCGGTATGTGTGGCGACAATAAATTGATACTTGCCTTTGGTAAAGCTCATGGCCAGCTCATAGCCGATCTCCTGTGCCCTCTCTGGGGTGATCTCACCTGGCTTGAAGGACTGCCGGATCTGATAGAGCACGATGTCGCTCTTCTTCTCTTCACTGCGTCCAATGTAGGTCTCATATTCTTTTTTGCAAAGCAGCATCTCTCCAGCAGCGGTTTCCGGTTCACAGCCATAGGCTTTGACGAGCTGTCCGCTGTTGGTTTTTTCTGGATTGATGGCATAGGAAAGGCGCTCATGCACCGTATGGGCCACGGTCTGACCTTTGATAACGTGCATGGGGATTAATCTCGTGGTTGCCACAGCGGACACCTCCTTCCAAAAGAAAAAGGCGCAGCAGATTGCTCCACCGCGCCCTTCACAGGATTATACTTTATCTTCTTAAATAGCTTTCAGGGAATCATTAAATACGCCAAGCAGTTCTACCAGGAATGCTGCGATCAGCGGCAGTCCGAAGGGACTGATCAGCCAGGCCAGGCCCATCAATTTCAGACCTTCCGGGACATCCTGCAGCAGGACTATGGTTCCTAGTGCGATGGCAAAGCAGACAAAAGCCACGATCCCCAGCACCATGGTAGACAGCTGACACAGCAAACGGCAGGCTGCAACAAGGATTGTTAAAGCCAGTGTGATTGGGAATAAGAACAACTTCATGAGAAATCTCATGCTGCACACCTCCGATCATTAGAGAATTTTCTTCTACCCTGATCGTAGCAAGGAATCCAAATATCGTCCATGTTGTCGAAAAAATTTTTAATCTATGGTGGAAAGGCGGGTCATGATCTGGTCCGCCTTTTCCCATACGCTCTTCAAACTGCTCTGGACATCCTCAATATCGGCTTCATAGATGCGTCCGGTCTCATGAGCCCGCTTGGCGTATTGATTCAGATTGTTGCTGCTTCTTCGAAGGAGCGATAC
>NZ_DAMBTF010000055.1:0-1349 GCF_032054185.1 Proteiniclasticum sp. | reverse complement strand
CCTTAATTGTAAAAGTAACTTCCGGTTAGGAGAAAGAATAATGATGAAGTGGAAGTTAGTCTTGTAAACAGGACTACAGACAAACTATGATGGAATGGATATCCGACCCCAGGACAGCAGGAGGATATTCATAATGACCCATACAAAGAGACTCAATACGAGAACAGTCAGCAAAAACAGCCATCTTAAAATTGAAGATCGGGAAGATATTGAAGTCGGGCTTAATCAGGGCTTGAACTTCAAAGAGATGGCCTACCATCTGCGCAGAGATCCCAGCACAATCTCGAAGGAAGTAAGCAGAAACCGCATCCGCTAGGAGGCAGCATTATTCAATGACACAAAAAACAACTGCCTCTCCGCAAAGACGTGCAAAAAACAGCATATCTGCGAGAAAAGAGACTGCCGGAAGTTTTGCAGAACCTGCAGCTGCAATGATCTTTGTCCCGACTTTACTCCCTTTGTCTGCAGAAAGCATATTCGTGCACCTTACGTGTGTAACGGCTGCAGGGATAAGAAGCGCTGTCCGGCTGACAGATACTTCTATCGGGCCATGACGGCCCAGAAACGGTATCAGGAGACGCTCGTCTCCTCAAGGCAGGGCATCAATGCTACTCCGGATCAGATTACTTGCTTGAACGAGCTGCTCACACCTCTCATCAGGAGAAATCAGTCCGTTAACCATATCTATGGCTCGCACAGAAAAGAGCTGGGTATCTCAAAAAGCACCTTCTATACCTATTGCGATCTTTCTCTATTCACCTTCTGGAACATTGACCTGCAGCGGAAGGTTCGATACAAACCACGCAGAAAAGCACGTAAAGCCGTGTTGGATCAGAGCCATCTGGTCGGTCGGAAGTATAGTGATTTTAAAGAATTCATGGAGATGAACACCGATACAGCGGTGGTGGAGATGGATGTTGTTGAAACCATCAAAGGGGAAAGAGTTTTTCTCACATTCTTCTTCCGGAAAACAAAGCTGATGCTTGCTTTCATCATGGAAAATCAGAATCAGAAGTGTGTCAGTGAGGTGCTGGATTATCTGGAGAATCTTTTTGGTCTAGGCGTTTTCCAGACACTGTTTCCTGTTATCCTGACGGATAACGGCGGAGAATTCAAGCATGCCAACACCATTGAGCATTCTTTAAGCGGAGAAAGAAGATCTTCCGTATATTACTGTGACCCCATGGCTTCCTATCAGAAAGGTGCGCTCGAGAAGAACCATGAGTTCATCCGGGAGTATATCCCAAAATCAACCAGTATAAAGTTCTGCACCCCGGAACTTACGACACTTATGATCAACCACATCAACAGCATCAAAAGGGAGTCCATAAACGAGAAAACGCCGTACG
>NZ_DAMBTF010000054.1:0-1893 GCF_032054185.1 Proteiniclasticum sp. | reverse complement strand
GGAGTCGTTGCAAAACTAGGTAACCTGGTTTTATAACGGCTCCTTTCTGTTGTCCGTTGATATCTGGACGGTTTTAGGGATTCGAAAAAATGAGACCCGGTTCGGACGAACCGTTTCAAGCGCATGACAAATAAGCCTAGTCCTTGCGATATCGGCATCTGGTCTAAGCTGTTTTTTTGTACGCGATGATCTCCGTCTGATTGTTCAGGATCTTACTGTGTAGTTTGTTGAGATTGATGCCCAGAGCGACCAGAACGATGTCCGAGACCACCTTTTTCATGCTGCGGTGGCGGAATCTTGTGTATCCCAGGCCGTCCTTCAGTTTCGAAAAGGCACCCTCCGCCTGAATGGAACGGTTGATCCGGTGGTTGATTCCCGCATCAGACATAATATTGGCTTCAGACTGCATCCTGTGCTGCTCAAATGACGGGGAGAACTGGATGCTCTTATGGGTGGAGTTTACATTATTTCTGGTTCTGATGCACTCCGAGGCGTGAGGACACGCCTCACATTCACGACAGGTGTAAGTCCAGACGGTATCCACAAATCCCGAAGCGGTTTTCGTTTTCCGGTCCCTACCTCTTGCGAGGTGCTTTCCCGCCTTGCAGACATAGACATCCTTGTCCTCCAAGTAGATCATGTTCTCCCTGCGGCCGATGTTCTGCTTTGCTATTCGCTTCTTCTTCGTTTCATAGTTAGATGGCTTGATGTAGGCCGTCAGGTTTTTCATTTCCAGATAGCCGTAGTTCTCTTCACTCTCATAGCCGGCGTCAGCCACGATGTTCTTCAGAGATTTCCCATACGCGGGAAGCATCTGATCCAGGAAGGGTTTCAGGGTATGCAGGTCATTGGACTTCTGACTGCCCATGACCCCGACGATAAAGGCTCCACTGGAGGCCAGCTGGATATTGTAGGCCGGCTTGAGCTGCCCGTTGAGCATGTGGTCCTCCTTCATGCGCATGAAGGTTGCATCGTGGTCGGTTTTGGAATAACTGTTTCGGATTCCCATGAGCATGAGATGGTTCCTGTAGGCGGAGAATCTTTCCATGACCTCCTTCAGTCTCTCATAGTCCCTTTGCTCCTGGGTCTTCCGATGACCAATACCGTAGACAAACTTAATCCTGTTTCTGCTGCAGAGATTTCGGACCTCTTTGAATCTGTCCTTCACGTGCTCTTCAACCTCATCCAGAGTACTGCCGTCCGGCAGTCCGAGCTCACAGATTATCTTGTCCATGAGTTTCTTCTGGTTCTTCTCCACTGACTTGCGCCAGACAAAGGTATACCGGTTCGCGGTGGACTCGATCTTTGTCCCGTCGATATAGAGGGTCTTCAAGTCCACATGCCCGTCTTCCTGCAGAAGTTGGACAAACTCCGTAAGGAGGTCCTGGCTATGGTCTGCCAGCATCTGCTCAAAGCGGCAAATCGTGCTGTGGTCAGGTGCTTTCTTCCCGCCAAGAATGAAATGACCCCGGAGATCGAACTTGCAGAAAGTCTCGATCTTCCGGCTGTGGAAGATGCCTTCGCTGTAGCAGAACAGAATCACTTTGAGGAAGGTGATTGGGTCAAGAACCGGCTTTCTACCCTTGGAAGAGTAGGCGCTTAAAACTGTGCTTAAATTCATCCTTTCCACGATATTGCACACCAGTCTGACCTTGCCATCCTCTGGAATCACGGCGTCCACATCAAAGTTCATCGAGAGTTGCAAAGATGGGACATTGCGGTTAAAATTATAGAGGGTTGATTTGTTTCTCATAATTCAATTATAACCTATTGGAACTGGCTCTACGAGCCAGTTCCTCTTACTTTTTAGACTGTTTTTCAAAGAAAAATGCAGATGGAAACCGCAAGGTAACTATCTGCATGACAAAGGGGCTATTTTGCAACAGCCCCTTT
>NZ_DAMBTF010000053.1:0-2650 GCF_032054185.1 Proteiniclasticum sp. | reverse complement strand
CATTAAAAGCATGGATTTAAAGCAGTGTGGATCCATGAGATAATCTTCTTGATTAAACAGTTTTAATCTCAGCTATGCATGCTTAGCCAAGGTTAAAACCGTAAGGAGATGATTACTATTGGCAACTATGAGAAAGGTACGTCATGAAATGCTGAAAGCAAAATGGATCGAGATTATCAGAGAGCACAGCAAAAGCGGTTTAGCCATCAGAGCGTGGTGTGAATTGAATCAGATATCCGCAGCCAGTTTCTTTTACTGGAGCAGAGTAATCCGTCAGGATTCCCTTGTGAAAGCTGGAACTATGGCTGTAACGGGTCAGGCGCAGTTTGCTGAGATTACATCCGATGTTAAAGGATTTTCATCGAACAGAAATGAAATCTGTGCTGTGATCCGATCTCATGGAAATGAAATTGAGATCCACAACGGTGCGGACTCCACTACACTTGAATCTATACTGAGACTTATTGGTCGATCGTAATGAAAGTAAGATTTCCCGAGGATATTCGTATCTTCCTCGCCTGCGGACATACTGATATGAGAAAGTCCATTGATGGCCTTGCGGCCACTGTCAGTCAGACCTACAACCTGAATCCTTTTGAGAATGCTCTGTTTCTGTTCTGTGGTAAGAGAAGGGATCGAATAAAAGCTCTTTTCTGGGAAGGTGACGGATTCCTGCTTTTATACAAAAGGCTGGAAAACGGAAGTTTTCAATGGCCTCGTACCAGTGATGAAGCCAGGGAAATCACGCCTCAGCAGTATCGCTGGTTAGTAGAAGGGTTATCCATAGATCAGAAGAAAGTTATACAAAACATTGACAGCAAACGGGTACTGTAACATCGCTGAAACCACTGTAGAATCAGTAGTTTCAGCGATGTTTTCCGTGCATTTCAAAGTGGATTGTGATATAATATTAGTAGATTTTAAATATAAGTAATACATGAGGTTAATTATAATGAAAGCTTCTGATACATCTGCATTAATCGAAGTAATCAAAGAACAGAATAAGACTATCGAATCTCTACGTAAAACCATCGAAGAGATGAGTTCAAATACCAAAATTCTGCGTGAGCAGATTGATTATCTCAACAAAAAGCTTTTTGGAACAAAGAGCGAAAAGACGGCCGCACTGACCGGCCAGATTGTGATGGATGAAGTTTTCGAGCACGGTCAGTTTGACGAAGCGGAAACGGAGGCCGATCTTGAAGCTGATGCTGAGGAGGATATCATCCTGAAGAAAGCATCAAAAAAAGGTTATTCCAGAGAGAAGGCATTAATCCATCTTCCAAGGGAAGAAAAACTCTATACGCTGGCCGAAGAAGACCGAGTCTGCTCCATAGATGGAGACAGGCTGTTTCCAGCCGGCAAGAAATATCTCAGAACAGAAATTGAATATACTCCTGCATCAATGAAGCTTGTGGAAATCTATACCGAAACTGCTGAGTGCCGAACCTGCCGCCGTGAGGACAGAAGTTATATGAAGCAGGCGGAAGTCGATCAGCCGGTGCTCCAGCATTCGATGGCTTCACCCTCCAGCGTGGCATGGACCATGTACCAGAAATATGTTAATCATGTTCCGCTCTATCGACAGGAGAAGGACTGGCATAACCTTGGTCTTGAAATCCGACGTAACACACTTTCCAGCTGGATTATCAAGACATCTAGTGAGTGGCTCAGCCCCGTAGTCGCACGACTACGAAAGAAGCTGCTGGAAGAGGCCTACATTCATGCGGATGAAACATCGGTTCAGGTGATGAAAGAGCCGGGACGGAGCAATACGAGCAAGTCCTATATGTGGGTCTACGCAACAAGCCGACACACTGAGCGACCTATCAGAATCTTTGATTACCGTGCCGGTCGCGCAGGTGCCCATGCATCAGAGTTCCTGGAAGGTTTCCGTGGCTATCTGCACACGGATGCTTACGCCGGTTATGAAAAGGTAAAGGATGTCACTCGCTGTCTCTGTTGGAGTCACAACAGGCGCTACTTTCATGATGCGCTACCCAAAGATCTCAAAAGTGCGGAAGCAACACTGCCTCGTGAAGGAATAAGCTTCTGCAACAAACTATTCAGAATTGAAGAGTCATGCAGGGATCTTTCTCCTGAAGAGCGTAAAATTAAACGTCTTGAACTTGAGACGCCAGTACTCGAGGCTTATTGGTCATGGGTTGAAAAGAATGCGGATAAAGTCTTGCCTAAATCAAAAATCGGCAAAGCTTTCCAGTATACCCGGAATCAAAGAGCAGGGCTGATGAACTATCTGGAAGACGGGCACTGTGAGATCTCCAACAATATTGCCGAGAACAGTATCCGGCCATTCACTGTAGGAAGGCGTAATTGGCTCTTCTCAGGCAGTCCGAAGGGCGCTTCTGCAAGTGCCATCGTGTATAGTCTGGTAGAAACAGCAAAGGCCAATGGTCTGAATCCATATAAATATCTCAATCTCCTTCTGGAAATGCTTCCTCGGTACTCCGTCGAAGAAAGATCCGAGGGAATCGAACAACTCCTCCCCTGGAATCCCCAGGTCAAGAAAGCTTGTTCAACATAATCATAATTTTAAGGCGACCGCGAGGTCGCCTCTTGTTATATACTGCCTAATAATTATCCCATATTTGACTTTCGAAAAATATCCATCCGATTAATGACCGCTTAC
>NZ_DAMBTF010000052.1:0-2678 GCF_032054185.1 Proteiniclasticum sp. | reverse complement strand
CGGAGACCATAAAGAAGATTCTCTTGAACGAAAGGTACATCGGTGATGCCCTTTTGATTATTTCACTCATATGATTCCACTGATATCTCTTTGGAGTCCACCGATACTTCTCAATGAGTCCGGTTAATAAAAATTTAATATCATTCTGGAGTCCGGTAATATACGGAACAAGTCCTCCTTCCGATAAAATTGAACTGTAACGTAAGTTACAGAATTATTGGAAGGAGGCTTTTTATGGCCAGCAAAATTCAAGTCAAACTGATTCTTGAACTGAGAGAATCCCACATGTCCCGCAACACAATCTCTGCCCTGAGAGGGATGTCTCGAAACTCCGTATCTTCTGTGTTCCGTATCGCTGATCAGATGGGCATCACCTATTCTGACGTAAAGCACAAGACACCAGATGAGGTCTACAGACTTTTCTTTCCCGAGAAGTTTGCAATTGAGACGCTCCATCAAGACCCGGATTACGACTATGTGCACGAGGAACTGAAAAGGATTGGAGTGACGCTCAAACTGCTCTGGAAAGAGTACCAGGATGAGTGTTTACGAAAAGGGACTTTGCCTATGGGGTATACGAAATACTGCCGTGGGTACGCCGCACATACCGTCTCCAAGAAAATAACAAATCATCTCATACACAAACCAGGAGTCGCTGTAGAAGTAGATTGGTCAGGTTCAACGATGTCCTATGTGAATCGTTCTACCGGCGAAGTGATCAAGGTCTATCTGTTCACTGCAACGCTCCCCTACAGTCAGTATACCTATGTTGAACCATGCCTGGACATGAAGCAGCATACCTGGCTCAGATGTCATGTCCATATGTATGAGTTCTATGGTGGTGTCCCGATAAGGACGGTGTGCGACAACTTGAAAACGGGTGTCGTGAAGCATCCCAAAGAGGGAGAAATCATTCTCAATGATGAATATGATGCCTTGGCACAGCACTACATAACTGCAGTCATGCCGACAGGCATAAGAAAGCCGAAACAGAAACCTTCTGTCGAAGGTTCTGTCGGGAAACTGGCAACTGCAGTTATTGCTAAGCTGAGGAATAAGGACTTCGGGTCTTTCGAAGAACTTAAAGCGGGTGTGCGTGATGCTCTTGAAGAGTTCAACAAACAACCGTTCCAGAAGAGAGAAGGCAGCAGATACCTTGCGTTTGAAGAAGAGTCCGAGTATCTCCACCGCCTGCCCGATATCCCGTATGAGATAGCCGACTGGTTCTATCACCGTTCCATAGCCTTGGATTCACACGTGGTTTACGCCAACAACCGTTACTCGTGCCCATACCAGTATATGGGAAAGAAGGTCGACATCAGGGTGTCGGAAAACCTGCTCGAAATCTACTATCAGGATCAGCGCATAAAGACCCATAAGAAACTTCCTGCTTATGTCTCCAACAAGTTCTCTACAGACAAAGAAGATATGCCCGATTATTTCAGCAAGCCGGAGTGGGATGACCAGAGAATTCTAAACTGGGCATATTCCATCGGAACACATACAGGAGAAGTCATCAGCAGAATATTTTCAGGGGTCAAAATAAAAGAACAGGGGTATAATTCATCCCTGTCCGTACTACGCCTAAGCAAGTCCTACTCGGAGGCCAGACTCGAAACTGCCTGCGAATTCGCCCTGACGAAAGTCAGGATGCCTAGGTACCACCATCTTAAAACAATACTTTCCTCGAATCAAGACCAGATATATTTAAGCAACAAGTTCTCTGAAATCAGAAATCATGCGACTGAAGGCTATGTCAGAGGCCCAGAATACTATGGAGGGAAGAAAAAATGATACATGATGAAACTCGTAGAAAACTAAGAGAAATGAATCTTGAAGAGCTGATCCAGTACGTCGACATACATTTGCCGGATTCTCAGACCCTGGTGTTGAGCTTCGAAGAAAGATTCCAGCTGATGGTCGACTATCTCTACCAGGAAAAGTATAACCATAAGATAACCCGACTGCTGAAAGCGTCGAGGCTTAGGTTACCTAAAGCCGAGCTTAACGACATCCATTTCCTCGACAGAGGGATAGATAAGCAGACGATAGTGGAACTGGGTACATGTCAGTTTATGGATGCCAGAATGAATATCGTTTTTCACGGGTTCACAGGATCCGGAAAAACCTACTTAGCCTGCGCACTCGGTAAACAGTCCTGCAAAAGGCAATACAGAACGAGATACATCAGAATTCCGGATCTGCTTATGGAATTCGATGAGGCAACCTTGGTTCCCAAGGGACCTCAAAAACTGCTCAAGAAATATGCCGCATACTCCTTGCTGATACTGGATGAGTGGCTGCTTGAAGAGATGGCCGATGATGAGCAGCATTTTCTGTTTGAACTGATTGAACGAAGGCATGATCTCTCATCCACCATCTTCTGTACTCAGTTCCGAACTGAGGACTGGCATAGAAGATTAGGTGGCGGCGTCCATGCGGACGCGATTATGGATAGAATAATCCACAATGCGGTCTTCATCGAGACCGGATCACTGAATATGAGGGAATTCTTCTCAGCCAGAAAATACTAGCGGACTCCAACTGGTCACCAGCGGACTCTAATGGGATTTTACCGGTACTGATATTTGATCTTACCGGTATCATTCCTGTGAAATAATCACTTTTACAGAAGACCTTCACTGTGGATTTTATTACAAAGAAAAGAGTCAAGAATG
>NZ_DAMBTF010000051.1:0-3009 GCF_032054185.1 Proteiniclasticum sp. | reverse complement strand
TGTTTTAGCTAATTTCAAATGACTTAAAGTTGATGGAGTTGCCTGTCCGTAAATTGACGGATATACTTTCCTTAAGAGTATTTAAGGAGAACGGAAAGGGACCCTTCCAACCTCAAAGTTCGCGCAGAGCGATTGGAAAGGGTCCCCTACTAAATTAATTAGCATGGTAATTGTATCAGACTTTGAATTGGAATGGAATACCGAAAAGAATATTTTTCGTTCGGAGTATGGAGAAGAGTATATGCCCCATCTGCATGGGGGAACTTAAAGTCATCGGATCTAGGAAGAGAAAGATGATTGATACTGGAGGAGAGACTGTAAGACTTGTAGTGCGACGCTTGAGATGTATGAATGAAAACTGTCGCAGGATACATCACGAACTGCCTGATGTTGTTGTTCCCTACAAAATGCATACAGCCGCCACCTTCGAGAAAATCATAGCCAATGACTTCCTGGATACCCCTGCAGAAGAGTCCACCATCGCAAGAATCAGGAAATGGTTCATTGACAGAGCTGACGCTCTGGTAGGAGGCTTGTTAAGCATATATACTGCACACTTTCAGAGTTCCGGGATTGGACCGTCCGATCTGCCCGGATCCATACTCGGCAGGATACATTTCTTTGTGGAGAAAAGTTCGGGCTGGCTGAAGAGGCTTGTCCGGATACTGGTGAATAATAACAGATGGGTACATACCCGGTTGGCGTAGGTGTCCGGAAAGATATTGCATAGAATCATGTCATAACCTAAAAAAATGGAGGTATGACATGAAAGACAAAGAGAAAGCTCAAGACATTGCAACCCAAAGGGCCATGCTTATTGCGCCCCTTCTTTCCCACGACCTGGATCGGGGAGAAGCCCGAATGATCAGAGAAAGGATCTGTCGCGAGACAGGACTTTCCGAAAGAACGATCCGACGATACATTTCGGATTACAGGACCAAAGGATTCACCGGTTTGATTCCGAGAACCAGATCCAGTGAATCAGTGAGAGCCATCCCACCCCATGTCCTTGAGGAAGCCATAAAGCTCCGTAAGGAGGTACCCAGCAGAAGCGTCGCCGAGATCATCAGGATCCTCGAGTGGGACGGTCTGGTTTCCAAAGGGGCCATCAAGAGAAGCACACTCCAGGAGAACCTGCAGGAAAAGGGGTTCAGCGGAAAACATATGGCCATCTACAGTTCCGGCGGCCTAGCCACCAGACGGTTCCAGAAGCGGAACCGTAACAAGCTCTGGCACTCCGATATCAAATACGGATGCTATCTGCCCATAGGACCCGGCAAGAAGCTGCAGCAGGTCTATCTAGTGGCCTTCCTCGACGATGCCACCAGGATGATTCTCCATGCGGAGTTCTATCCGAATCTGACCCAGAACATTGTGGAGGACTGTTTCCGCAAATCCATCCTGAAGTACGGTGTTCCCGATGCCGTGTATTTCGACAACGGGAAGCAGTACAAGACCAAGTGGATGGGAAGAACCTGCGCAAAGCTCGGCGTACGCCTGCTTTACGCAAAACCGTATTCACCCGAAGGAACCGGAAAGATTGAACGGTTCAACCAGAACATCGACCGCTTTCTTGATGAATACAAAGTGGACAATGGCATCAGAACTCTAGAGCAGATGAATGAGCGCTTCTGGATCTGGCTGGAAGAATGCTACCAGAACAAGCCCCATTCCGCATTGAACGGAAAGAATCCTGTAGAAGCCTACAATCTTGATCCCAAGCCTCTGAAATTTCTTCCTGTGGAAACCGTCTCCAACGCATTTCTCCATGCTGAGAAACGAAGAGTGGACAAGAGCGGATGCATCAGTTTCAGCAGTGTGAAGTATGAGGTGGGTCTTGCCTATGTAGGCCGGGAAGTGGATATCATCTATGATCCGAGCAATACTGAGATTCTCACCGTTGAATATCAGGAAGATCATCCCATCAGCGCAAAGAAGCTCAACATCGGTGAGAAAGTCGGAGAAAAGCCTGTTCTTCCGGAATACCTGACTGCCCTAAAGCCTACGGCTTCAAGACTGCTGGATGCTGCAGAAAAAGAGAATGAGAAGAGAAAAGAGAAGACCTCTGCCACAGCCATATCCTTCCGACACATGAGAAAGGAGGGTGGCGGCAATGTATGAAGAGTTCTACGGGTTCGCAAGAACCCCGTTTTCACGGGATATCCCGCCGAAGGACCTCTATCAGTCCAGCACACTCTCGGAGACGCTGGGCAGGCTCTTCTATGTTGCCGAGCGGCAACTGTTCTGTGTCCTCACAGGGGAATGCGGTACGGGTAAGACCACCGCTGTCAGGCGGTTCAAAGAGGAACTTGATGGTAGCAAGTATACACTGATGTATATTGCAGACTCGAAACTCACTCCCAGAAACTTCTACAAGGGAATCCTGGATCAGCTGGGTGCAGAGTCGAAGTTCTACCGTGGTGATGCCAAGAGGCAGCTGCATAAGGAAGTCGAACTTATGAAGGGACTCCACAAGAAGCAACCTGTAGTTGTTGTCGATGAAGCGCATCTGCTGGATCGGGAAATGCTGGAGGAAGTCCGCTTCCTGCTGAACTTCAAGATGGATGCCGTGAGTCCCCTCGCTCTGATTCTGGTGGGTCAGACAGAGCTCTGGGACAAGCTGCAGATGCAGTCCTACACGGCCATACGACAGAGAATCGATATCCAGTGCAAGATTCATCCCATGGATCATTCCCAAGTACGTGAGTACTTGAGCAGCCACCTGAGCTATGCCGGGACAGACCGCGACATCTTTACGGACGAAGCAATCGAAATGATCTACAGATTCTCCGGCGGATCTGCGAGGCTGGTCAATAAAGTCTGTACCAGCTCTCTGATCTATGGATCCCAGAATGGGAAGAGAATTATTGATGACCACATGATCAAGCTGGTCATTAATGGAGAATTGACTTAATGAAAATGGCAAGCCCAAAAAGCTTGCCATTCTCTCCAGCAGTTTGCGGACACTGGACACCGTCAGTTTTCAGACATTTAAATTCAGCATTAACA
>NZ_DAMBTF010000050.1:0-3159 GCF_032054185.1 Proteiniclasticum sp. | reverse complement strand
AAAGATGCTCCGGTATCATTCTTTACTCTCTCCACATGCAGTTTTGAAGGAACATCATGTTCACTTCAGAGATGAACCCTTACGTTCATCACAATCTGGTGTCTATATCTTTTAGGGTTACACCCGTTCCCATTCCGAACACGACGGTTAAGCCTTTTAGAGCCCATGATACTGCAGGGGAGGCCCTGTGGGAAAGTAGGTCGTCGCCAGTTACAGAAGCTCCAAGCGTAATGCCTGGAGCTTTTTTTGCGTGGAAAAACAACAGATCAAAAGTTAGCTATATAATAGAAGAGAAAATACCGTAGATGCCTAGTAAAATAAATAGTATAATTTGCTGATATGACTATGTATAATATTAATAGTATATGATGAAGAGAACTGATTCCCACTAATACCAGGAGGTGCAGAGAATGAAACTAAGACCTTATGATTCTAAGGACTGCGAAGAAATAATAAAGCTGTTTCAGGAAACCGTCCATACTGTCAATGCGAGAGATTATGAGAAGGTACAGCTGAATGTCTGGGCCACAGGCCGTGAAGAGCTTGTTAAATGGGATAATTCGCTCAAAGAGAATGTGACAATTGTTGCCGATGAGAATGGAATTATTGTCGGGTTTGGTGATATGGACAGACAAGGGTATCTTGATCACCTGTATGTCCACAAAGACCACCAGAGAAAAGGAGTGGCTGCTCACATCCTGGAAGCATTGGAAAATGAAGCTGTCTTTCAAGATGTTCCAGGCTTCACCACTTTTTCTTCGATAACAGCCAAACCTTTTTTTGAGAAGAAGGGATATAAAGTACTATATAAGAATACAGTGATCAGAGAAGGTGTAGAACTGATCAACTATTTTATGAAAAAAGAAAAGAAAAATCGGTAACGGGTTTAGTTGAAGAGAACTTCATCAGAGGAATCACTAGCAGTCTGACAGGAGGATGAATTAATGAAGAAAATCATTACTGTGCAGCACACTCAGTCTATTCACCATACTAACGCAATGGTAGGTTCATGGACGGACTGGGATATTACAGAGAAGGGGATTAGGCAGGCTGAAAATATTGGTGTTAATCTCGCAGAAGAACTAGAGGGTGAAGAAGTGAAAATCTATTCTTCAGATCTTTTAAGAGCAAAGCATACTGCAGATATTATTGCGCACCATTTAGGATTGAAAGTGATTATAAGAGAGAATTTACGTGAGAGAAACTTAGGAATTGCTGTGGGGAAGTCCGTTCAGTGGTTAAGAGAAAATATGGAGCGTAAGGAAAAGACTGTAGACGACAGGATGTTTTCAGAGATGCGGAATCCAGAAGGGATGTATGGAACAGGCTGGAAGGTTTCTTTGATGTGATTATTAGTGATGAAGAGACTGCTACTTTGATCATCGTTTCTCACGGAGATATATTAAGTGTTATTAATACAATGTTTCTTGGTTTAGATGTCGAAGCACTTAATAAAGGAGAACTTTTCGGAATGGTAGCAGGGGTTTCTATAATGCACATCACAGATGATGGGCGACACACGATCAGAAGACTGAGTGACATGTCCTATTCCCACTTTGACGATGGAGCCTTGTAGGACAGCAGTGTAGATACGGCACAATGATATTGTGATTGAGGTGGATTAATGTATAAAGTAGAATATGCGGATGTATCCGATGCCAGAATACTTGGGGAAATCCATGCTGCATCCTGGAAAGAAGCATACCAGGGAATTGTTCCTGATGATATTCTGAAGAATATATCTCCAGAAAAAAGAGAGAAGTATTTCGAAAAGGCTCTAGCTGAAGGGTGGGAGCAGGATGCAATTATATATAAGGATGGCGAACCCGCAGGAATGATCTGTATTGGAAAATGTCGGGATCAAGACAGAAGTGAAGACTATGGTGAAATATGGGGAATCTATCTTAAGCCGGAATTCTGGAATATGGGTATTGGATATGAACTGATGAAGTGGGGTACAGAAGAACTGATGAAACAGGGGTATGAGAAAGTGTGCCTCTGGGTTTTAAAGGACAATCATTCAGCAAGAGTGTTTTATGAAAAAACCGGATTTTTGCAGGATGGAACAGAAAAGGAAATTACACTCGGAAAGATATTTATAGAAATAAGGTATGAGAAGCGATTATAATAAAATAACCTTTAGTAGCTTATAAAAGTCTAAAACGAAACCCACCATGTCCAAAACATGGTGGGTAATTTTGTCTTTTCTATTTTGACTTATAAGTCAGAACTGGAGTGACTCCCGCTTCAACATCAATACCTACGTGAGGCTCGAAGCTTTTAAGAACATCCATGTCGGTAAAGATAACCGGTGTAATTAATGAGAATCCTTTAGACTTTATAAAGTCTCTGTCGATTCGAACAATAGGTTCACCCTTCTTCACTCGGTCTCCCTGTTCCTTAAGAGCAGTGAAACCTTCACCATTAAGAGATACAGTATCCAGACCGATATGGACCAGTACCTGAACTCCCTTATCTAGTGTCATACCGTATGCGTGCTTCGTTCCGAACAGCATTGTCAGTTCACCATCTGCAGGTGCGACAAAAGTGTCGCCGGTAGGGTCAATTGCCAGACCGTCTCCAGCCATTTTTTCTGCAAAGACTGCATCTGGTACCTCTTTGATATCTATGGTTCTACCTGATACAGGTGCTACTAGGGATTGTTCTTTCTTAAACTTTCCAAACATTATATTCACTCCTTCAATACTAAACGCTTTATTCCATCATAACCACATAGATTCGATGAACAGCGAATTACCTGTTTATCCCATTCTACATTTATTCGATCGATATTGCAATTGCCTGGGTGTATCTCCAGATGAACATCCTGTAAAGAAATGTGTTCAGCATAATCTGGATAATAATGAAAGGATTGGAAGACAATGATAAATATAAACAGGTTTTAATGCTGGAACCCAATACGAACATTGACAGAAATTAACAATGCATAATGCGGGAAAGAGTCCTTTTATGGCCATAAAATCAGCTGTCAGAAAAGAACATTCCATAAACAACACCGTGTGTATCATTACGAGGGTTATAGAGCAAATAGATGAAAGTAGTAGATATGAAGAGTTATTCTCTTTATAATGAATTGTGTATAAACACCGACAATTCCTGGCGTGATATTATAGACAAGTCGCTTGAGACAAGTGATGA
>NZ_DAMBTF010000049.1:0-3669 GCF_032054185.1 Proteiniclasticum sp. | reverse complement strand
TGCATAATACGGACAAATATTTTCTGAATTCAACCAACAGTAAATTGACACGATCATATTAGAACGCTCGTTTGATTATTCCCGCTATACATGTTATAATCACTATAAAATGATCATGGGGTGAAGTACTATGAAAAAAGGACAAATGAAAAAGGAACTGGTTTATAATTATGTTCTCTCTTTCACAGAAGCAAAAGGTTATCCGCCATCTGTACGTGAAATATGCACTGCGCTTGATATAAAATCAACTTCCTCAGTACACTCCTATCTTCTCCAGCTTGAAGAAGACGGGAAACTTGAACGAGATCCTTCTAAACCAAGGGCTCTCATGATACCAGAATTAATGAATAAGCAGATTGAAATGATTCCTATACCTATGGTCGGTAAAATCACTGCAGGTGAACCTGTTCTGGCAGTTGAAAACATTGAAGATTATTTTCAGATCCCACTGAAGTTTGTCAAGCACGATCAGGATCTTTTTATCCTTACCGTTGAAGGCGAAAGTATGATTGAAGCAGGAATTCATGATGGAGACATGGCTTTTATCGAAAAAGCAAGCATGGCCAACAATGGCGAAATTGTTGTTGCTCTCATCGGAAATGATGCCACAATCAAGAGATATTACAAGGAAAAGAATCATATCAGGCTTCAGCCTGAAAATTCAAGTATGTCCCCGATCATTGTATCCGAATGTGAAATCATCGGAAAACTGGTTGGACTGTACAGAAAATATTAGAGAACATAAATCCTCTGGTCAGAATGACCAGAGGATTTTATCTTACCTGATATTATTTTCCTGAATTCTTTTCATCGATATAATCTTTGTCGATTTTCTCGTGATCCATAATGAGCTTCAGCACCTTGATTCTTCTTCCTGACATCTGCTGTACCTTGAACTCATGTCCGTCATAGAATACAGAGTCACCCTTTTTAGGCACTCTGCCCAGTCTTTCAATGACATAACCCCCGATGGAATCAGCATTATCCGTTTCAATCTCAAACCCTAGAGCATCATTGAAATCATCCACTGAAACCAGTGCATCGATCAGATAGATGTTATCGGTGACTTTATTGATATATTCATCGAAAACATCATGCTCATCATAAATATTCCCGACAATCTCCTCGAGGATGTCTTCTATGGTGACTATACCGGAAAACCCGCCATATTCATCCAGAAGTATCGCCATCTGTGCATTGGCAATCTGCATTTCTTTGAAGAGGTCATCAATGTACTTATTTTCCGGAGCGAAGTAAGGCTTTCGCAGAAGATCCTCTATATTGCCTGCTTTACCCTTATTGATCAGCTGTCTGAAAAGGTCTTTGATGTAAAGAATGCCCACGACATTGTCTACTTCATCCAGATAAAAAGGAATACGTGAAAAATTGCCGTTGGTGATTTTTGATACAACATTATTGATTGGTTCAGTAACTTCTATCATTTCCACTTCAGTTCGAGGTGTCATGATTTCCCTTCCCAGTCTGTTGTCAAATTCAAAGATTCCATCAAGCATATCTCTTTCGGTTTCGTTGATCACGCCTTTTTCCCTGCCGACTTCAATGATTGATCTGATTTCTTCCAGAGATACTTCTTCTTCCAGTGTTTCACTGTTGATGCCGACAAGCCTTGCAAAAATATTCGTAGAAAAAGAAAGCAGTACGATGAATGGCTTGAAAACCACCGATATGAATGATATGACCCCTACAGTCGCCATGGCGATCTTTTCCGAGTTCTGAAGCGCTATCCTTTTAGGGACCAGTTCACCGAATACCAGTGTGAAATAGGACAGGATTACTGTAATCACAACAATAGCAGCCGATTCAGAAATATTGAAACCGACTCTGTCACCAAAACCGGTTAAATGCTGGGCTAAACCTGTTGCCGCCTGAGCACTGGCTAAGAACCCTGCCAGTGTGATTCCTACCTGTATCGTAGATAGGAAATTACTGGGTCTTTCTAAAATCCTCTGAAGTTTTTCCGCTTTTTTGTTACCCTTTTCCGCCATCATATTCACTCTGACCTTATTTGCGGATACCATTGCCATTTCAGTCATGGCAAAAAAAGCATTAACTAGAATAAGAACGACTATGAACAATATTTGAGAACCTAAATCACTTGATTCCATAAATTCGTCTAGGTCTTCTGACCTATTCACTTCTCCTTTAATTAAATTATTTGAATTTTTTGCTCAATGAGCAGATTAAAGATATTATAGCATAAATCAGTTCTTTTTTTTAAAGAATTCTTGATAAAGCGATGAGAACTCCTATTTTTCCATGATCGAAGCTGAGTCCACCCTGAAGATATGCAGTATAGGGTTCCCTGATCGGTGCATCACAGGACAGTTCAATGGAAGCACCTTGTATAAATGCACCTGCAGCCATGATGACCTGATCTTTATAACCTGGCATATCCCAAGGTTCACAGGATGCATTGGAATCTATGGGAGCACCATACTGGATTCCTTTTACGAATTCAATGAGCTTATCTTTATCTCCGAAGGTAACTGCCTGAACAATATCCGTTCTTTTGACTTCAGCTTTTGGATGTACGCTGTATCCCGCAAGTTCCATGATCTTTGCAGCATAGACTGCTGTTTTCAGTGCTTCCACAGATACCTGGGGAGCCAGAAAAAGGCCCTGAAAAAAGCTTCTCATGACGCCGAAAGTAGAACCGCATTCTCCACCAAGACCAGGAACTGTAAGCCGATAGGATGCAAGATCCACAAGATCTGCTCTACCCGCAACATAACCGCCTGTGGGCGAGATACCGCCGCCTGCATTTTTAATCAGGGAACCTGCAATGATGTCAGCCCCGACTTCTGTCGGTTCTCTGTCTTCAATGAATTCACCGTAGCAGTTATCGACAAAGATGATGACATCCTTAAATTCTCTTCTGATCAGACTGATTGCTTCTTCGATTTCGCTGATGGTAAAGCTGTTCCTGGATGCATATCCCTTACTTCTCTGGATATGAATCATTTTTACTGAAGCATCTGCTCTTAGATTCTGAAGAACGCTTTCAATATCGATACGATTGTCCGTTAAGGCGATTTCCTTGTATTGTATTCCGAAATCTCTTAAGGAACCGCTGTTTGAGGATTCTTCCTCATCAATTCCGATTACACCATGTATGGTATCGTAAGGTCTGCCCGTAATAGCAAGCAGCGTGTCCCCAGGTCTAAGGATTCCATATAGAACACAGGAAATGGCATGAGTTCCACTGACAAACTGAGGTCTGACAAGGGCTTTCTCAGCACCGAACACTCTTGCATACACAAGGTCCAGGGCATCTCTTCCGATATCACCATAGCCATATCCTGTAGTATTTGTGAAATGGTAATCGCTGATTTTCTCATCCTGAAAAGCTTTCAGAACTTTGAACTGGTTGTATTCTCTGATTTCCTCATATTCCTTAAATAATGGAAGTACTGTCTCCATTGCCTGATCGTGCAGTTCAAGGGCATTTACCTTGATCTGATATTCTTTCATTAGATACTCTTTTGATTTGTTAAACATCTGTTTTTCCTTTCATCTGTACAAATATATAAACTGAACCTGTTACTCACAATGAATAAGTATATCATAATTAATGTTCTGTTGAAATAATGGGTAGGATCGTGTCAATTTACTGTTGGTTGAATTCAGAAAATATTTGTCCGTATTATG
>NZ_DAMBTF010000048.1:0-6582 GCF_032054185.1 Proteiniclasticum sp. | reverse complement strand
CATCCCGACTTGGTTACAAGAAACCCATCCATCTTTAAGCAATAAAAAATGGGGGGCGGATTGCTTATACTGAACCCTGCCAACCGGAAGTTAGTCTTACACTTTCAGCGTTATTTAAGCTTTCTGTTTAAAGCGGAAGTTAGTTTTGAATTTAACCTTTTTTCTTGAAGTTATCCAAAACTGTTGAATTATATAGCATAGACTTGGGATTATCCAAATTATAGTGTATTATTCAAATATTCATAAGCATTTTCATCTGCTTTCTGTTATTATTAAATAACAAGTCAGATTATTACAACTTCTAAATGTCACAACAGAATATGTTTCTTAAGGTAAAGGAGAGGAATAGCATGAACATTGATTTATCAAATCCAAGAGTTATCCTAGCTAAAGAAATTCGCGAGAAATTAAGAAACGTTGAATTCAACGGTCCTGAACTTATGGCAATGGCCGTTGGAGGTTCTGTATCTCGAGGTCAGGCTGATGCCTTCTCAGATCTTGAACTTTTATGTTTCTGGGATATATTCCCTGATGTGGAAACAAGACATGCTCTCGTAGAAGCAATTGGCGCAGACCTTATCTTCCAGATCGATGATGATCAGAACGAGGACAATCTTATTCTCAAAGATGTCCAGATTGATATTATGCATAATACTGTCGATTATTATGACAATATGATTTCTGATGCATGGGAGTTTCATCTGGCAGACTATCAGACCTTAGGCTTCCTGGATACAATTACCTATGCATACCCCCTCTTTGGAGAAGACATCCTTAATGTGTGGAAAGAAAAAACCAACGTCTATCCTCGAGAGCTTGCGATAAATGTTATTTTCGACAATCTCGTTAAACTCCACAATGGAAATATTGAACTTTATATTCAAAGAGATAATCCTACAGAGTTTTATGCTCAGATGGTAGCAATACAGCGTAAGCTGTTCAATATCCTTTCAGCTATTAACAAGAACTATGCTGGCGGATATAAATGGATGTATCCAGAGCTGGAAAGCATGGAGATCGCACCAGTAAATATCGCAGTGAGGTTTAAGCAGATGTTCATTGGAAATAAATTTGAAGCGATTGAGGATCTGTATGCCATTGTCTTCGAAACTTTATTCCTTGTAAAACATAATTTCCCTGAGATTGACTTTAACGTCGAAGAAACCTTTGATAAATTCATGATCAAACGATTACCACTTTAACGATAATTATTTTGGAGACTTGTGCTTAATGCCAAGTCTCTTTTTGATATCATAACTGTGTGGACACACAGGTCATGAAATGCTGGTTTAATCGACATGTATTATGATGCAAACTCTCATGATATAATGAAAGTAATTATTATCGGATGAGGAGATTAAAGATGCTAGAAATATTGTTTCAATTAGGTATTCTCGGTATTATTTTCATTATCGGGGTATCAGGTGTATATCTGCTGATCTCAATGTTTAGAAGATCAAGTGCCTTTCAAAAACTGAATCGATTGACATTATTAGCAGTAATGATCACTTTTTTCGGGATGCTTACACTTAGATATAGCCTATTCAATTCATTACTTGGTTCCATCCTGGTTTTGTTTCTGATAAGAATTTCTTATGTGATCTACATAGATGCCGAATAACGTGTGTTTTATTTCCATAAAATAGTATATTTATATTAATATATAATTAATATAAAACCTAATGTATTCATATTTAATAATAATCTAAAGTATCGAAATGATTCTAATATCCTTGCTTTAATAAATATTTAACAAATTTCGCGTGCAAACGTATAAAACTGACCTTCTTATATTATAATAGTACTAAGTGATTAATATGCTTTTGTATATAATTTCGCATATTTAATTATTGCAAGGTATAATCTTAATTTAGGAGGACATATGGACTATAATATTTTTCTACTAGCAAAGAACGGAAATAAAGATGCTATTGAATTAGTAATTAAGACCGTTGAGCCATTTATCTTTAAGCAGTGCCGTAAAATGAAACTTCGGGAGTATGATTATGATGATCTTCGCCAGATCTGCTATATGGCAGTGATCAAAGGAATCCCTAAAATAAATGAAGAACATCTCTCTACAGCACCTTCTTATCTTATGAAATGCGTACATAATGCTTTGAAATATGAAGCAAGAAGAGCTCTTTCTAAACCCGAAGATGCCAGTATCGAGACAGAAGATAAAGATGGAATCAAGTATGCTGAAAAGCTTGTTTCCAACGAGGAGACCGAAAAGATTTTCTTCAGAAACCATGGTAAAACCAAAATAAAAGAAGCTTTTGAAATACTCTGCACTGAAGAAAAGAACATCGTCTCCTTCTACATAAACGATCCCTATGGTGGCATAAAAAGGTATTCCGAACTGTATCATGCGGATTACCGCAAATCAAGGTACTTAAAAGATAAAGCATTAAAGAGAATGAAGAATTTCCTGGAATCGTCCAACGACGATGATATTGAGTTTTAGTTTCCGTTTACAGTAAAAAAATACATCAAAAAGAAATTTTACCTTGCATTTAAATAGATCTTAAGCCTGGTACTGGTGTTCCAGGCTTTTGCTTTTCTCTAGATTCAGGAATAAAGATAAATTTCATCACCACTTATTTCTTATGGTAAAATTGAATCAGAAAGGGAATGATAACATGGATAAAATAAATGCAGCAGCAGAACTGATTCAGAATGCATCTAAAATAGTCGTACTTACTGGCGCTGGAATGTCTACGGAGTCGGGGCTGAAAGATTTCAGATCTAAAGACGGTCTGGGTAGCCTTCTTTATGAAGGATATTATCCTGAAGAAATACTCTCCCATAATTTCTTCAGTAAGTATCCAGACCTCTTCTATAACTATATTAAAGAGAAACTGAATGTTACGGGAATCTCCCCCAATAAGGGACATATGATTTTGAAGGAATGGGAAAAGGATAAAGATATATTTATCATCACCCAGAATATCGATTCTCTGCACCAGAAAGCCGGAAGCTCCAATGTACTCGAAATTCACGGAACACTCGCTACCTGCACATGTCAGAAATGCTACGCGAGTAGTCCCTTAAAACAGATCCTGCAGCAAGGCTATGAATGCATATGCGGTGGGATTTTTAAACCAGATATCGTTCTCTATGATGAAGAAGTCACATACATCAGAGAAGCCTTCAGTTTGGTTAAAGAGGCAGACCTTCTCATCGTTCTGGGCACATCGCTCAAAGTGTATCCTGCTGCAAGTATTCCTGAAATCTATGGCGTGAGCCATAAAGCTGCGATCATCATCAACAGAGATGAGACACCATATGCTCATCATTATAGTGTTGTTGAAATCAATGATGGTATCGGAACCACAATGGATCGAATAAATCGAATGTTGAAGCGTGAAAAAACTGTGTAGTTAAATTTCAAAGAGAGTCCCTACCCTTATGATTTCTTGCGAGAAAAATCATAAGGGTAGGGACTCTCTTTGCTACTCGTCATGATTCAGATTTCAATATTCAGCACGTTCTTCACGATCACACCAATTACAAAAGATGCAAAAGCTACACTCAGTGAGACGATCGCCATAATTCTGAAATGGTCTTTGAACTTTTCACCTTTCGTTACAGAGACATAATAGCTGAATAGTGCAATGATGGATATTACTACTACGAGCATCATGCTTAAAGCGTAAATATAGTCTTCTTTGGGTAAAATCAGATACGGAAGAACCATTAAAGTTACCGTAATGACATAAGCGGTACCTGTAATCATAGCTGCTTTAAGAGGAGTCTTTTTGCTTTTTATACCATCTGCCCTTGTAGACAGATATTCTGATGCAGCCATTGAAAGACTTGCTGATATACCTGTAATGATACCTGCCATTGCGATGATCCTATTGTTCCTCATTGCAAAGGTAAATCCTGCTATGGCTCCGGAAAGCTCCACCAGTGCATCATTTAGTCCTAATACCATCGAGCTGACATATACCAGCCTCTTCTCATCCAGAAGAGTAAGAAGCTCCTTATCGATCATGTCCTCTTCTACAAATATTTCTTTGAGTTCAGGAATATAACCAACAAGCTTCTCCCTGACTTCAGGTGTGATGATTTTACTCTGTATGATTTCCATACGTTTCAGTGTAAATGTAAATCCTAGTATCCTTGATCGAAGTAGAACACGTTCTATATGAAATTCATTAGGGATAACTTTTCCCAGATACTTCTCAAGAATTTCCACATGTCTCTTCTCATGATCCGCAATTTTTCTAAGAAGATCTGAATTCTCAGATGTTAGCCTCGAATCATCAGCAAGCCTTTTATATACCTCGTAACCCAGCTTTTCATTGGCATAGAATTTCCTCAGATCTTTTTGAAGCATCATATCCATTTCATCAATCAACATATTCTGTTCCATGTCAATTCTCCTCCTATTGTTTTACCTTTGTCTTATGTCTATTTTATGAAGAAAATATGAACGAAGTAAAGCCTTGAAAAATATAATTATAGCTAATCTATTAACAATCTGATAATTTCGGGAACAATTATCAGTAATAATTATTATCACTTGTACGCAAATGCTCTCTAAATGATAATAACAACTATAATTGCTTCACATTTATGACAGTTTTAGGATGAAACATTACCTAAAGCAGACAATTATATTATTTCTTAGGATTAACTGAATAATTCTTAATTTATCTAATTTGTCATACATTACACAAAAAAGAAGGTATAATTGGTAATTGAAATCATAATTTTATTGATACCATGGAGGTATGACATTGAGCAGAAGAGAAAGAACTTACAAAAAGAAAAAGAAAAAAAACAGCAAAAAGGGACTACTCATAGGTTTGGCAGTATTGCTGTTCTTATCCGGTTTTGGATATGCATATATAACGAACCTACTTAATTCTACTAATCAGGAAGAAATTGCCAAGGATGATGATCAATTAGGAATAGGTCAAGATGAATTTGAATATGATGATTCTGAAGTTGAAGTACCAGGTGAATCGGAAAGCGTAGAAGGTGACCTGCCTTTTTATTATAAAGATGTTAAAGGTATAGAGAATATCGCTCTTTTTGGTGTAGATGCTGAAATCGGTCAAAGAGGCAGAAGTGATTCAATCATGATTGTAACTGTAGATAAAAATTCTAAAAAAATAAAAATTTCTTCTATCATTCGTGATTCGTATGTCAGTATTCCAGATAGAGGGATGGATAAAGTGAATCATGCATACGCTTTTGGCGGACCTGAACTTGCACTTAGAACACTGAATTCCAATTTCCATCTGGACATACGTGATTTTGCAACAGTCAATTTCACTACATTACCTAAAATAATCGATATTATTGGTGGTGTATCAATAGATATTACAGATGCAGAAGCTGGTCAAATAGGACTGCCAGGTGCAGGCACATATAATTTAAGTGGTGCTCAAGCATTAACCTATTCAAGAATCAGATACATAGATTCAGATTTTGTCAGAGCGGAAAGACAAAGAACTGTAATAGAAGCAATCATAAAGAAGATGTTGAACAGTCCAGTAACCTCATATCCAGGAATACTCAGTAAGGTATTACCGCTTGTCACAACAAACATGAAATCCAACGATATCCTTGGATTAGCAGGCAGCGTAGTGACAAATGGAATCAGAACAATTGAGCAGAACAGATTCCCTCAGGAAGAACTTTCATCAGGACAGAAAATAAAAGGTGTATACTACTATGTATTCAACCGTGAGCAGACCATTCATAACATGGGTAAGTACATCTATTTAGATGAAGCTCCAACGACTACAACAACTCCATAGAGGTTTAAAACCGCCATAGAATAAGTGAGTAATTCTATGGCGGTTTTCTTATTCCATCAATTAGAATGTAAGTTGAGAGCCTTTTGATTAGTACACTATATGATATTTTAAGATTTCACTTGAAATCATCTTTCCACCGGTTATACTAATGGATAGATGATATAAACAGATAATTAGGGGGATTTCAATGAACAATTATCGTAAACTTACCTACGGCGGCCTTATGGGAGCTTTAGTCTTTTTAGGCACTTATACCCTTGCCTTCCCCATTCCAAATGGGTATTTAAATCTGGGAGACGGAATTATTCTCATCAGTTCCATAATCCTTGGACCCTTTGCAGCCTTTCCAGCAGCAGTTGGATCAATCCTTGCGGACATAGCCGCGGGATATGCGATCTATGTTCCCTTCACTTTTGTGATTAAAGGACTGGTTGCTTTTGTCCCAGCTCTTCTTCTTAAAGACAAAAAACTGACCTGGAAATCACTTGTACTACCCTTTGCTATTGCAGAACTCATCATGGCAACCGGTTACTTCATAGCAGATACTATACTTTGGGATTTGGGCGGTATCGCCGCAGTTCCATTTAATCTGCTTCAAGGAGCCTTCGGCATGGTTATCGGTATAATCGGATCTATGGTGATACTTAGAAGTAAAATCAAGAGATTCAAATAATCTGAATTGCTGCTTACTGGTCCTCAAGTAACTTCCTTGAGCGCCCAGTAAGCTGTTCTTTTCTCATTAACTGTAACCTGCTAGTGTAAAATTATTGTAGGAAAAATAAAAGAGAATAGAACCCCGTATGAT
>NZ_DAMBTF010000047.1:0-6650 GCF_032054185.1 Proteiniclasticum sp. | reverse complement strand
CTTTTACAGAAGACCTTCACTGTGGATTTTATTACAAAGAAAAGAGTCAAGAATGAAGGCCATGTCCCACAATACTACGTTGAAAACAGCCATGAGGCGATCATACCAAAGGAACTTTTTTTACAGGCTCAGGAAGAACTTCATCGCAGGAAAAATATTTACACAGGGGCAGATAAAAACAAAAGACTCTATAGCAGTAAATACGCTTTGAGCACAATAACCTTCTGCGGGAATTGCGGGGACATTTACAGACGGGTGTATTGGAATATACGCGGTAGAAAAGAGTTTGTTTGGCGATGCGTTACAAGAATCGATCAAGGCCCTGAAACGTGTAAGAACCGCACGGTAAAAGAAGGAGATTTATATGATGCGGTTATGACTGCCATTAATAGACTCCTTGCCGGTGGAGATAACATGATAAGAACACTAGAAGAAAACATCCATGCCGTGATTGGAGAAACCACAGAATACCAAATATCAGAGATTAACAACTTGCTAGAAGAAAAACAAAAAGAACTCATCAAGCTGGCTAATAAGGGTCAAGACTATGAACACTTGGCAGAAGAGATTGATGAGCTGAGAGACAAGCGACAGACCCTTTTAGTAGAAGATGCCTCCCTTAGTGGCGAGAACGAGCGAATCAATGAGTTGATTGAGTTTATTCGCAAGAACAAATTCCGTACCTTAGAGTACGATGATAAGCTTGTGAGGAAGATAATCCAGAATGTTACAGTCTATGAAGAACACTTCGTCATATCCTTTAAATCTGGCATTGAAATGGAAGTATGAGTATGAGACTCATTCCAGGATTCCAGGATGAGACTCATTCCACAATTTTTGTATTGAACATATCATCTTGTTGTGTTATTCTATAGATTGATGTAAATAAAGATGTGGGAGGAACCGAAACTATGACAGCCTCAATGCGTTTAAGATAAGCTGGCAATAAAAAGAGCAGAATCTATCCCTGATGATAGGCTTTTTTGTTGTGCTTATTTATACGATATTGAGCATTCAATAGTTAAGGTGAGATATAGACTATGTAACTATAGCATTATTTAACTATGTCTTTTTAAAGAATGTTTCCATATTGTATGTATGCAGACAATAGCCACATTGTGGATTTTGGCCTGCATTTTTTATTGCCTAGGATACCTATTAAAAATAGAAATTCAAGCAAAATAATATGCAGGAGATAATAAAAATGGAAAAATACAACAACTGGAAACTAAAGTTTTTTACAATATGGGCAGGGCAGGCAGTATCTTTGATTACAAGTGCCATCCTACAAATGGCCATAATTTTTTATCTTACAGAAAAAACAGGATCTGCTATGGTGTTGTCTATGGCCTCACTAGTTGGTTTTCTACCCTATGCAGTTTTTGGGCCAGCTATCGGTGTGCTAGTGGATCGCTATGATAGGAAAAAGATAATGATTGGTGCTGATTTAATTATCGCAGCAGCTGGAGCAGTGCTAGCTATTATTGCATTGTATATGGAGTTACCTATCTGGATGGTTATGGTAGTATTGTTTATCCGTAGCATCGGAACAGCTTTTCATTCCCCTGCTCTGAATGCGGTTACGCCTCTTTTAGTACCAGAAGATCAGTTGACCAAATGTGCGGGTTATAGCCAGTCCTTGCAGTCTATAAGTTATATTTTAAGTCCAGCATTTGCGGCATTGTTATACTCTGTTTGGGAATTAAATGCGATTATAGCCATCGATGTGCTGGGTGCTGTGATTGCTAGTCTCACAGTAGCATTCGTGAATATTCCAAAGCTTAATGTAGACCAGCAAAGTTTGAAGCCGGATTTCATAAAAGAAATGAAAGAAGGAATTGTCGTACTGAGACAAAACAAAGGGTTATTTGACTTATTACTTTTAGGAACACTATATACATTTGTATATATGCCAATTAATGCACTATATCCTTTAATCAGCATGGAATATTTTAATGGGACACCGATGCATATTTCTATTACCGAAATTGCTTTTGCCTCTGGTATGCTGGCAGGAGGCTTGATATTAGGAAGATTGGGAAGTTACGAAAAGCGTGTACTATTAATAACGGGTTCCTTTTTTATGATGGGAGCTAGTTTAGCCATTGCAGGATTACTTCCTCCAAGTGATTTTATCATATTTGTAGTCTGCTGTGCAATAATGGGGCTTTCGGTTCCATTTTACAGCGGTGTACAAACAGCACTATTTCAGGAAAAAATCAAGCCTGAATATTTAGGGCGTGTATTTTCCTTGACCGGAAGTATCATGTCACTTGCTATGCCACTTGGGTTAATCCTTTCCGGGTTCTTTTCTGATAGAATTGGTGTAAACTATTGGTTTTTAATGTCTGGTATTTTAATCATCGGCATTGCTATAGTTTGCCCGATGATGACTGAGATTAGAAAATTAGATACAAAATAAAATAAAAGGAGTGTGTTCATATGGTAGATAATATCATTCAATTAGTAACAGAGAAATTATCCTCTTTGCCTTGTATAGAAGGCATTGTATTAGGAGGCTCACGTGCAAGAGGCACCCATACAGAGGATTCTGATATTGATATCGGAATCTATTACAATTCAGAATCATTTGACCTGCCTGCGATTAATCAACTTGCTACAGTGTTGGATGATGAGCATAGAAGCAACCTTGTAGTACCTCCTGGAGCGTGGGGTGATTGGGTCAATGGAGGTGGATGGTTAGTCATAAATGGGCATCATGTTGACTTCATTTTACGTGATAAAAAACGGGTGGAACAAATAATTAAAGATACGGAGCAAGGAATTGTTACTGCCAATTATCAGACAGGGCATCCTCATGGATATATTAGCGCCATGTATCGTGGAGAATTGGCAATCAGCAAGGTACAATACGCTAATGATGTAAATTTTTATGATTTAAAAAAGCAAGCAGAATGTTATCCAACCGCTTTGCAGAAAGGGTTAACCAATTTTTTTATGTTTGAGGCAGGTTTCTCTTTAATGTTTGCTGAGAAGAATATAGAAAAAGACGATGTATCCTATGTTTCCGGGCATTGTTTTCGAAGCATATCTTCCCTTAACCAAGTCTTATTTGCAGTAAATAGAGAATACTGTATAAATGAGAAAAAGGCTGTTAAGATGATTAAAGATTTTAAGATCAAGCCAAGCGATTACAAGAAAAGGGTCGATAAGGTTATTTCCTTAATATCAACTGATGTAGATTGTACAAGAAAAGGAATAGAGATTCTTCAAAGATTAGTAAATGAGGTTGAAAACCTGAAAGGAGCCAATACTCAATGACGGGGCCAGATAAGAAAAAGCTTTATCCGAATAAAAATATAAAGACGGTTTGTTTTATAAGCAATCTACCAAAAAGACCCAATGTTGAGATTGGCGAATATACCTATTATAGCGATAATAAAAAGTCTCCAGAGAAATTTTATGATAATATAGAGCACCACTACGAATTTCTAGGGGATAAACTTATAATAGGCAAGTTCTGTGCAATTGCAGAGGATGTTAAATTTATTATGAATGGTGCAAATCATAGAATGGATGGAATTACAACCTATCCGTTTAATATCTTTGGCTGTGGATGGGAAAAGGTGACTACTACAATAGAACAACTTCCTTTTAAAGGTGACACAGTGATTGGCAATGATGTATGGATAGGTCAAAATGTAACCATTATGCCAGGAATTAAAATTGGTGATGGTGTGATTATTGCAGCTAACTCAACAGTAGTAAAAAGTGTTGAACCATATTCAATATATGGTGGGAATCCAGCTAAATTTATCAAAAGCCGATTTAGTGATGAAAAGGTTGAATTCTTGCTAAAGCTTCAATGGTGGAATTGGAGCGAAGAGGAAATATTTAATAATCTTGAAAAGCTAACAACGGAAACTGGATTAGAGCAATTAATGAATAAACCCCTGGACTTGGGACCTTTCTACCACGGCACAAAAGCCAATTTGAAGGTCGGGGACTTGTTGGAACCCGGCAATAACTCAAATTATGGGGAACGAAAGAAAGCTAACTACGTCTATCTGACTGCGACACTAGATGCGGCTAAATGGGGAGCTGAACTTGCGGTGGGCGATGAACCCGGTCGGATTTATATTGTAGAACCTACTGGTACCTTTGATAATGATCCTAATTTAACTGACAAGAAATTCCCGGGGAATCCGACAAGGTCTTACCGCACCAAGTCACCGCTACGAGTAGTAGGCGAAGTGTTGGATTGGGAGGGACACGCTCCAGAGGTGCTCCAGAACATGTTAGATAACCTTGAGAAGCTAAAGCGACAGGGTATCGAGGCAATTAACGACTGATAACGTGATAATCGATAAACTAAAGTTGTTAGTTAGAGAAACCTATCTGGTAAATAAGAATTTAATAAAGGGAGATTTTATGAATAAAAAAGAAATTGTAACCAAGGAAAACTTAATAGAAGTATTGGATTTATTAGATAGTATGGAAATGAGATATTGGATAGATGGCGGATGGGGTATAGATATTTTACTTGGAAAGCAAAACAGAGAACATCGAGATATTGACGTTGATTTTGACGGAGAGTTTACAGACGCTTTATTAAATAAACTCAAAGAAATAGGTTATGAGATTGTAGTTGATTGGAGTCCTTCTCGTATCGAGTTATATCATCCTGAATTGAGCTATATAGATATACACCCCTTAATAATAAATAAAGATGGAAGCGCTCGGCAGGCTGATCCGCAAGGCGGCTGGTATGAGTTTGAAGCAAAATGGTTTTCGACTGCAGTGTTTGAAGGTCGAGTTATTCCATGTATTTCAGCAGAGGCTCAAAAAGTTTTTCATAGTGGATATGAATTAAGAGAGGTTGATCATATCGATCTGAAAAATCTTGATAGCCTTATTTCAGAGTAGTGTTCCACAGATGAGATAAATATTTTACGAGGAGAATTCAGATGAAAGAAAACAAATATGATGACAATACATTTTTTCAAAAATACAGTCAAATGAGTCGCTCACAGCAGGGGCTGGCCGGTGCAGGAGAATGGGAAACATTGAAAAAGCTGCTGCCAAATTTTAAAGATAAGCGTGTGCTTGACTTAGGATGCGGCTATGGTTGGCACAGCATCTATGCTATGGAAAATGGTGCATCTTCTGTAGTAGGTGTAGATATTTCTCATAAAATGCTCGAGGTGGCCAAAGAAAAAACACATTTTCCACAGGTTGAATATAAATGCTGCGCTATGGAAGATGTGGAATTCCCAGAGGAGAGTTTTGATGTAATATTAAGTTCACTTGCGTTTCACTATGTAACAGATTATGAGATTTTAATAAAAAAGATATATAGAATGCTAAAGTCTGGTGGTAAGCTAGCTTTTTCGGTTGAACATCCTGTTTTTACTGCCTATGGAACACAAGACTGGTATTATAACGAAAAAGGAGAAATACTGCATTTCCCAGTAGACAATTATTATTATGAGGGAAAACGGACAGCTGTATTTTTGGGAGAAAAAGTTACAAAATATCATAGAACACTGACCACATATCTAAATACACTGCTTTCAAATGGTTTTATAATAAATCAGATTGTGGAGCCACAGCCACCAGAAAACATGATGGATATTCCGGGGATGGAGGATGAAATGCGCCGTCCCATGATGTTGATTGTATCTGCAAGAAAAGTATGTAAATAATATAGAAACAAAAATTATTTCATAGTGGATTAAGCTACTTTTTTATTTAAGGAAGGAGAATAATATATGATATCCGAAAGTTATAAGTTTACAGTAATTCGCGCGGATAAATTGGATTTAGATGTTAGGCTGCAAATATCCGAAATATTTGCAGAGGGATTTACTCAATGGCTGGGGTATTTTTCTACGGATAAAAATATAATAGCCAAAGCATTTGCCCATATGTTTGTTTTAGATCAATTTTATGTTGCAGTTAAGGACAATAAAATAGCAGGAATGGTTGCGTGTACAGACTGCAGGACACTATCAGTGAGATTAAATAAAAAAGAACTGAGAAGGTACTTAGGTTTTTTCAAGGGCAGCATTGCAGCAATTGCTTTAAAAAAAGAATTCGAACGCCCTTTTAAAAATCCGTTACCTGAAACAAGTTCCATTGAATTTGTTGGTACAGCTTCTGAATTCAGAGGTCAGGGTGTGGCATCACAGATCATAAATCATATTATTAAGAATACAAATTTCCGAGAGTATTTAATTGAAGAGGTTGCAGATTCGAATACACCAGCTATGAACTTATATAAAAAATTAGGTTTTGTGGAATATAAACGGACGCCTGTTTCACAAAAAAGTGCCGAAAAAACTGGAATAAATAATTTCATAGCATTAAAATATATTAAATAGAAACACAGTAATAAAAATGAAAAGGGAACATTACTCCCGAGGGAAATACTACATCAAAGGGGGTAAGCAAAGCCATTTTGTTCAATTCTAATTTGTCTGATTGATAAACAGTGTTGTAGTTAGTTAATGACATTATTATAAGCATACAAGATTGAAGTAGATATGTTCCCGCATACCTCGAATGAAAAAATACGGTTGATATGTTTCCGAGAACTGACAGGTCGAATGACATCAATGGTGTCCTCTCGAGCCATGTGGAGACAGTAGTATTGATGTCAAGGGTAGAGAAGTAAGAGTGTAGAAATA
>NZ_DAMBTF010000046.1:0-7208 GCF_032054185.1 Proteiniclasticum sp. | reverse complement strand
AGTTTGCGGACACTGGACACCGTCAGTTTTCAGACATTTAAATTCAGCATTAACACCTAATATCTAAACGAAACTCTATCTAATATTCTTACATAACTTCTCAATATAATCTATTAAGCTGATTATATTCTATACTTTTAGATTCTCAAAACACTATTTTGCATTCGTTTAATTTCTCTTGTTTAAGTTCAGAAATACCTGACCAGTTACATGATCCATACATGCAGTTTCTAAATCATTTAAATAACCTATCGTGTGCACAAAAATACAGCCGCTCATTTTACATTCATGCAAAATGAGCGGCTGTATTTATTCTGAATCTGTCATTGTAAGTTAGGATATTCCAACCTGTTTCAGCGCTTCCATGAACTGATCTGCTATAACAGGATCAAAATGCGTTGCTTTGCATCTTTCGATTTCTTCAAAGGCTTCCTCAAAGGTTTTGGTTTTCTGGTACGGTCTCTGATTCGTCATTGCATCAAACGAGTCAGCTACTGTAAGGATTCTGGCTAGGTAGTTGATATCATTTCCTGCCAGACCAAGCGGATACCCAGATCCATCATACTTTTCATGATGCTGTAGAACAATCGGTACGATCTTATCGAAGCCATCGATCTGACTGACAATGTCTGCGCTGTCGACCGGATGCTTTTTCAGTTCTTCCCACTGCTCGTTTGACAGCTTGGTATTAGAGATCAGTGTCTCTTTGGAAGTATTGATTTTGCCTAAATCATGCAGATATGCCCCATACAGAAGCTGTCTTTTTTCTTCAGCAGGCAGCATCATATGATCTGCAGCAATTCTGCAGTAGTTGAATACTCTTTCAACATGATTGAAAGTATAGGTATCTCTTGAGTTAATGACGGTAATAAGTGTTTTCAGCGGTTTCATGTCTTCAAGAAGGTTACCACTCGGATCTTTCTCCGAAACATGGTCAAATATGGAAGAATAGACTTCAACCTTGTTTCTACGAAGGAATTTCGCTCTGTATAAAGCCATATCTGCGTTCTCAATTAAATCCTTATAACTTTCTATCTGACTGTTATAGGTGGATACTCCTATAGATGCTGTGAGCATTTTATTATTGAGATTTTCTTTGCCTTTGTAATCATATTGGCAAACTGCTTCTCTTAACCGATCAGCCACGATTATTGCTTTTTCTTTACCGGTTCTTGGTAGAATTACACAAAACTCATCTCCACCATACCTGCATAGAATATCACCTTCTCTAAGATTATCTCTTAGGACTGAAGTTATCTCTTTAAGCAGTTCATCACCCTGAGAGTGACCATAAATATCATTGTATTTCTTGAAATAATCAAGATCCAGCATAATGAGTGATAGCTTTGTATGATTTTTCTTGTTTTCTTCAAAAAGCCTTTCCACGACTTCATGAAAATATCTGTGATTGAATGCACCTGTTAGGCCGTCTACATTCGCGAAGTCAATAAGCTGCTGTATATGCGTCCGTTCGAGTCTGACATAGTGTCCGATTGTCCAGGCTACCAGGAAAAACATTGCAAATAAAGCCAGATCATTTTGAAACTGGATATTGATTGATGTATTATTTCCATGATACAAGTCCATAAAAGCAATTACAGCTGTAGCTATTCCGGACACAAAAAGTCCTGTTCTCATGCCATACTCAATAGTGTAGGATATAATGATGAATAGAAATATATATTTATTCTCACTCTGATTGGCACCACTGACATAAATGGATATGATGAATACAATTACAAAAGTGACTACCTCCAGAACAAGATAGAGCTGATTATGATCTTTTTTATTATATATGAACAACAGAAAGAGCATGACTAGACTAAATGCACTCACTGTAATGCCAAGATAGTAAATACTTATAAAATCGTATTCTTGATTTTCTCGGTTGAAGTAATTTAGTATTGGGATAGCGCTGAAGAAAAGCGCCAGTATCTTTACCGTGAAAAACATCATTCTAATCTGTTCTCTTTTTCTGCTATTTAATGATGGAATTCCGTTCCACAAATTTATCTCCTGCTTTCCTCTGTTGAATGTTGAAAAGACTTGTTTTGCAACAAGTCTTTTCGCTTTTTTACTTATCTCTTAGTGATTCTGGTTCTTCAGGCTGATAAATGTAAAAGAAACAAGCGGATGTCGCCATAGTTGTTGCAATAACAGTCGCAAGAGCAGCCATTAGAGTTAATAAGTTCTTTTTTCTCATTTATATCCCTCCTTTTAGAATGCAAAATTTTATAACGTTAATTATAAGCGATGGTTTAGAAATTGTTCTTAAGTATCGTAAGTCTGTTCAACACTTTATTGACCGCTGAATCCAGTTTAGATATCAGCAACGTGCCTGGTTTAGTTAATGTCATTGTCTGCCATATTACCGCAATTCGGATACTTGCAGCAATACTAAAAAATCCTTCATAAGTACTAGTCATTAGAATAGCGCCAGTTGTTAAAAGAAAGAAGAATAAGAGTTTCGTGAAGCTCTCTTTTCTCAACCTGGCAATTTTCTTTTCCGTTACAATAGGCTTATTGGGGCTATCAACCGGTACATATCGATTAAATATGATAAATACGATAAGGAAAACCGTTAAAGTAATACCTAAGTTAGCATAGATCCCCATTTGAATGTCCAATAAATATTTTGATGAGAGGGCTAAGAGTGCGACTGATAATACACTTATTGTATTGCACCCTGCTATAGTTTCCGAATGCGCCCCTCCTGTTGATTTTCTTATAAAACCCACAATAACAAAGATGATTACACTCTCATAAAAAGTATCTGAAATCACTCCAAATACCACTATCACAATCGAAAGCATGATGATTTGAAGAAATCCTGTCATCCCGTATGCTATTACAGAACGTCTCTCATGATTAAGGCCTAGCTGCAATGCAATTCTATCAGCTATTTTGCTCGCTAATACTTCTATGATAATCACCCTTTCTTTTTAGCCTGAAATAGAACAACATGATGATTATTGCAAAAATTATATTTGCCATTGAACCAATATAGTGCTTAGTTGATGCATCATTTATCATAGTTCGGAATTGATCTTGCCCAAAAATCAATACCGTAAGGGCGGTTACGATCATTTCACTGATCAGGATTAACACCACACAGAGGGCAGTCGAACGGATCGTAATATAAGGCTGCATCTTTAGATAAGTTACAAAGAAAAGATACATGAAAATCATATTCATGATTGTCTGAACGCCTAAAGTTATAGGAAGAAACTTCATAATATAGCTTACTGATGCCACAATAACTGCAGTCATAATATATTCTTTAAGTACGATCTTCTGTTTATTGAATGTATGAACACCAAGTACCAGAACAAAGCTCTGCAGCATGAATCCTAAGATGTATTTTAAAATGAACAGTTCTATAATTCCCATTTATTGCCATCCCTTCTTGCTTGTATCGGATATTTTATGTCTGTATTACTGCTTTCTTTAATCGTGTAGTATACCACAATAAAAATGAATGCATGAATGAGAATATCACCGACGCTTAGTATACTGTATCCTATATCAATATAGTCCGTTAATATCTTATATTTTGTAGCCTCATTACCTAATACATGTATCTGATCTATGGTTCCAATAGGAACCTCGCTGAAATATCCTGTATACTTTGACAGTGTAGGGTATACAGGCATTTTCCCACCATTCTGACTCATCACAAATTTATTTAGCATGGAACCTGTCATAATTAATAGAGACCCAATGAATCCTTGTCTGTATAGTTTATGGACAATTATAGGTACAATCAGTGTATACAGGTATGTCGCTTTGAAAACCGAAGCATATCCGATAAATCTGTAATTTCCTAAAAAAATATTAATCTGGAGTAATATGTATAAAATCTCAGTTATTGCTAATGGATATAAGGAATAGTCTTTGAGAATAGGTTTAACTTTGTACCCCTTGAACTTGCCATACACTATCGCTGCGACTATATAAATTAACATCGATTACCTCATTTTCACGATTATATAAGCATATTTAATAATTATAAGAAAATACGTTTACAACATGCATACTCCCATATTTTACCACAATTATTATATGATTATCAATGGATATATTATTATTGAATATTACACTTGTAAATGAGCAGTGAGTACGCTGATTATTTCACAGGAACGATACCGGTAAAATCAAATATCAGTACCGGTATCATTCCATTGAAGTCCGCTAGTGTCCAGTTGGAGTCCGGCTAGTGTTTTCTGACCGAAAAGAACTCTCTCATATTCAGTGACCCGGTCTCGATGAATACCTCATTGTGGATTATTCTGTCCATAATCGCATCCGCATGGACGCTTCTACCTAAACTCCTATGCTAGTCCTAAGTTCGGAACTGAGTGGAGAAGATGGTAGAGGTGAGATTATGTCTACGTTCAATCAGTTCAAACAGGAAATGCTACTCATCATCGGCCATTTCTTCGAGCAGCCACTCGTCCAGTATCAGCAGGGAATATACGGAATATTTCTTAAGCAGTTTTTGAGGGCCCTTGGGAACCAAGGTTGCCTCATCGAATTCCATAAGCAGATATTTGTTGTTGCTTAATGCATAGCCTTTGATGAGAAAGCACTAATTGATTTCTGATGTACTATAATTTGCTATTGGCTGTTCCTTATTCATTAATATGGCTATAATCTTAAGAAACCCATAGCAGAGATTAAAAATTCTACCATGGATTCTTATTGATTTATTCTATCTGATTTATTATACTTTCCTCATACTGGTTAAAGAAGAATAATGTGCTGAACGCTTAAAGAAGCATCAGGTATATCATTAATCCTGTTTGATGAATTGGTTTAGATTCGACCTACATAAATTTAGTAACCTTGGATAACTTTCATGGAAGTCACTTGTTATATATTTTGGTTCTTTGTCAATTTAGTGGGTGGAAGAAATTCCACCTGTTTAATTCATACGGTATTGGATAAGTTTGGTTGCCCTCGGAAGATTGAGAAACCCGAAGGCGATATTCTTGGATTGCTTTATTACTCTGTTGGTTCGCTCTATGGCACCGTTAGAATAGTTGTAGTCGAATGTGTTGAGAATTTCATCATTCCAGTTTACAGCTGATGCTGCTTTTTCCGGGGTAAGCTACGGACAAGGCCGGTACTGGCTCTTTCATCTTTAAGTCCAAAATCTCTCTCAACTCATTGGGTGAATATCCGTTATTTTCCCAGATCCTTGTATTGTTTTTAAGTTGAACAACAAGATTAAGTGTTTTCTGTATATCAACATCATTTTTGAAAACCACACCCATTTGTTCCATTCGATCCAGAATCTGATTCAGCTTATAATCAAACTGACAAAGTAGCTGAACATCTCCTGCTATGTCCACAGCTTTCTCCGAATCCTTGCTAAAGTACTTCTTGAGGTGACTAACTACTCTATAGTATTCCTGGTTCTTCTCCCAATAAAACCCATCAGCATAATTAAGAAGTTTTACCTTCTTTGGTACATAGTAGGGTTTGTTTTCCTTTTCCCTAAGGTAATAGAGAAATTCATGATGTTCTAATATGACGCTGCTGACGAAGTACCCTTTATGGACTTCAATCCACGCATCATCTACTTCTCCGGGGATATTTTCCTGGAGAAGTTCTATATCTTTTATTGTTATTTTATCGGTATTCTGCTGATTATAGATTTCCAGAACCTTTCTTTTATGGACCATGCCATAAAGGTTGCTAAGTGCAATGATGTACTGGATCAGTTCATTATTCATATTTTCTATTCCCCTTTTCCTGGATATATGGCTTATATTTCAATCTATTGCAGTCTTTCTAAGAGCTTACATCTAAAGACCAATAACCAATTATTAAATATCTTCAATCTTTTCCAAACTCTTTGTATATCCTTTCACCATATTTTTTATAATAGGCATTCGCATTTTTCAGAAAGAAGTCCGCTCTATATAGGTGTTCTTCCTTCTTCTGACAAAGAGAGACCGACAAATCCACCAGAAGCTCCGTAAACGGACTGTTGTCTATGACCACTTGCTCCAACAGATTATCCAAAATAACTCTTCTCTGTTTCCATGAACAAGACTTCACTGAGCTAAGTAACTTTTCTATATAATCTACCTCATCAGTAACCAGAGCTTCGTCTTTTTCACTGCAGCCACCTTTTCTGTTTGCCTTACTGATTTTAGGGTATATCCTTCCCCAGTGAGTGTTCAGCTGTATCTCAACATTGGATTTCCTGCTTTGTTTTCCTTGCTGATTGTCAAAGTATTGAATCAGACTCTCTTCAGCCTCACAGCTGGAATTTGCCATCTGCTGAATAATTACAATGAGCTCGTCTTTTTCAAAGCTGCTCAGCATCTTATGATGTCTATCTTCTATCATAATCCATCTCCATGATTCATGTTATTTATCTTACAGGGGAAACATTCTTGGAATATACGCTGCATTCTTTGTATGCCACGCCAACTTACTAGATGCAACAGAGGTCAAACCACTTTTTTGCTTAAATAGTTCCCTTCAATACATCTTTGGAGTCATTAATTCCCCCCTCTTGTCATACTCATCCGTAAATATTTTAACATATACGAGCAGATATGATAACTTGTTTAAACGTTGATTTCATTCCTGAACAGAAACTCGTTGCTATAGAAACTGTCTTTCTGATCACTTTACCCCTTCTAAGCATTCGCCTAAGTAAAAGGATATTTAATTGTGGTTGTACTGGCAATTACTTTTTTGTATTTCCGATTGCCATTTCTTGTATTTTTACTTTACCATTTACAATTATAGGAAAGCATTAACACTTTAATTAAATGCAGACCCGATTTTCTTAAAGAGGTAATTCTTGTTTTATATCCTTCAGTGAATTATATTATTAAAATGAATCTTTCACTATAGGCGTTATCACTTACTTTACCCACTCTGGAGAATCTCCGATGTATTCTTTTTGTTCCAGGAGAGTCTTTAACGCATTTTTCTTGAATTCATCATCATATCTTTGCCTCTTTCCAGACATGGCACTCTACTCTTTTCGGTCTTTTTGTCTATCTTAACATTCTGTCCGAAATTTAACACAGACCCATGGATTACTACAACAATTTCTGATACCAGTGAGACTAAAAAAGATGACTCCTGTTCAATACAGAAATCATCTTATAGTCGTAAGCGGTCATTATGATTATTTCACTCATATGATTCCACTGATATCTCTTTGGAGTCCACCGATACTT
>NZ_DAMBTF010000045.1:0-9122 GCF_032054185.1 Proteiniclasticum sp. | reverse complement strand
AGATGCTCCGGTACCATTCTTTACTCTCTCCACATGCAGTTTTGAAGGAACATCACTGTTTTTTCAAAGATCTGGTGTCTATATCTTTTAGGGTTACACCCGTTCCCATTCCGAACACGACGGTTAAGCCTTTTAGAGCCCATGATACTGCAGGGGAGGCCCTGTGGGAAAGTAGGTCGTCGCCAGTTACAGAAGCTCCAAGCGTAATGCCTGGAGCTTTTTTTGTGCGGAAAAATACAGAAGAACAACAGGATAAATCATTGACAATAAATAACAAGTATGACAAAATTAGTCAATATACAGATAACGATGAATGGAAGTGAGGGAAATATGGAATCAAAAGGACTATATATCATTGATGCAGATCAGGGTTATAATATGCTGGAAGCGGTTGCTGAGGCAAAGAGATGTCTGAACTGCAAGAATCCGACTTGTATAGGAGGATGTCCCATTGAAAATGACATCCCAGAGTTTATAAAAGAAATATCAAAAGGAAACTTTGGAGAAGCACGAGAAATACTGGCGAGAAAGACCAACCTTCCTGCTATATGTGGAAGGGTATGTCCTCATGATCTTCAATGTGAAGGACACTGTATTCTGGCAAAAGCCGGCAAGGAGATAAATATCGGTAAACTCGAAAGGTTTGTCGCGGACTTTGATCATACCATGGGTCTGATCAACGAAAAGATTCCAAGAAAGACAAGAGGGAAGGTTGCAGTCATAGGATCGGGTCCTGCCGGACTGACCATCGCAGGGGATCTTGCAAAAATCGGGTTTAATGTTGTGGTATATGAAGCGCTTCCGGAACCAGGCGGAATCCTTCTTTATGGTATACCGGATTTCAGACTTCAGAAGGATGTTGTGAGAAGAGAAATCAGAAAAATTGAATCCTATGGGGTCACCTTTATGACAAATATGGTTGCTGGAGTTGATTTTACAGTGGACACGTTATTTCAGTCCGGATTCGATGCAGCGTTCATCGGAACGGGGACAAATGTATCGAACAATCTGGATATTCCTGGAAAGTCACTTAAAGGAGTCGAACTGTCCTCCTACTTTCTGAGAACTTCGATGCTGGCAAACGAAGGAAAACTGAACAGCAGCGATGTGATCGTAAAGGAAGGCAGCAAAGTCATTGTCATCGGAGGTGGCAACGTTGCTATGGATGCGGCGAGGACGGCGGTGAGGATTGGTGCCAAAGAGGTGAGCGTTGTCTACAGAAGATCTGAGGAAGATATGCCCGCGACTAGAGCAGAATATGAAGATGCATTAAGAGAAGGTGTGCAGTTCAGATTCAACAGTAATCCGATTGAATATCTGGGCAGAGGGGATGAAGTCTGTGCAATAAAGGTAATGACTGAAGAGGGAGAAGAAATCCTTGAAGGGGATGTTATGCTGGTCGCCATTGGAAGCAAGCCTGCTAAAAGGATAGTTTCTACCACAGAAGGAATTGATGTAGATGAGAAAGGTTATGTCGTGACAAGAGAAAAGCCATACGGCATGACGACTCTTAAAGGCGTATTCGCCGGAGGTGATGTGGTCCATCAGCCCGCAACTGTAGTTAAAGCGATGAAAGAAGCGAAAAAAGTTGCAGAGGGAATCGCGGCTTATGTTGATGCAAAAAAACTTCTGGATCTTTAAGGGGAAATGCTGCTTCCTTCATGATAGCTACATTATTGTCGAGTACCTTTCAAAGTATAAAAAGACCAGAGCATTGTGTAACTCGGTGCTCTGGTCTTATTGAATATAAGAACTTATATAATATTCTTGATTTATATGAAAATAATCAGTATCATATATACAATATGATTAAAGCATGAAACCCAAAAATAATTACGCACAGATATGGAGATATACTATATGGGGAGATGGAAGTATGAAAAAAGGGATCATTGTCTTGATTACTGTTCTTATGCTGGTATTCGTCGCAAATTATTATTACAGTACTTTCAGTTTATCGAGCACCTCAACATTTTCTAGAGAAGGAATCAGCCTTAATGAGAACTATTACCTCGGTTATGGGTTGAACTGGAGTGGCCTATTTCGTCCAAAGCTTGTTGATGTCAGCTTGCGTAACAGTGACGGCTTAATGATCGATCAGAATAATGATGAAGTTGAGATAGTGCCCTACATAGACATGGAGAAGCATACAGGAACCTTGGATGAATCAGGATATAAGGATAATCTCTCAAAAGGAACAGTCGATTATGTATCCATAACTGATGCAGACATCAGTGAGAATAATCTGCTGGTACTTAAAATCAATCTGAAGGATGAAAATTATATCAACAGTGTATATTCGATGGTACTCAGTTATAAAATTTTTGGTGTACCGAAGGAACAGACAATAGAATTTGACGGATTTTTAGATTAAGTTAATGGTTTTAAGCGATTAAGATGATCTCAATAAGCGAGGATAAATGAATAAAAGGAATGGGAATATGCTTTTAATATCGCATATGCCCATTCCTTTTTGGGTTCGTCAGATCAGCGTCGGCTGTTCATCAGAACTTTCGTGCACAGATCTAGAAAAGCAGGGAAAAGATTCTGAAGAAGCTTTCTTTAAGATGAGTAAATACACTTCCCTGGTTATATTCGTCAAGAGTCAGCATTCGGCTTTGGGCAATATCGTCATAGAAGAATCCTTCCATCTTAGCAGAAGTCAGTTCATCATAGATGACCGCATTGACTTCATAGTTGTAATACAGACTTCGCACGTCAAAATTAGCCGTACCTAATGTGCATATGTTGGTATCAACTACGATAGCCTTGTTATGATAGAACGCAGTTTTGTCATAGAAATAGAATTCCACACCAACATCTAGAAGTTCTTTGATATAGGTCATGGATGCATGTCCCACAGGAGGATGATCATACTGTTCGGGGAAAACGATTTTCACATCGATACCCGAGAGTACAGCTACCTTAAGTGCCTGCATGAGTGAATCCGAAGGAATGAAATAGGGTGAGCTTATGAATATCTTTTCTTTGGCAGACCCGATCATTTTCAGGAACAGCTGCTCAACAGTTGAGTAAGGTGATCCAGGTCCATTGTAAATCAGCTGCATGGGCAGATAGTTTGTAATGGTACTGAGCGGGAAATAGAGGCTGAGATCATCTTCTCTTTTGTAGTTCTGTCTCTTCTTGTCATATTCCCACTTTTTGGCATCTTCATTGATCGACAGTACGGAGAAGAAATCGTCGAAGAACAGTGCCTGGAGTCCAAGTACAAATTCACCCTCGATTCTTGCATGAGAGTCTCTCCAGTATCCGAATTTTGATTTGCCCAGGTACTCGTCTCCGATATTGTTTCCACCAAGATAACCGATCTTTCCATCGATGATGACGATTTTTCTGTGATTTCGATAATTTATGGAAGTATCTATCAGTTTCCCGATGCTTGCAAAGTGAGCGCTGTAGGTTACAAGTTCGATTCCGCTCTCTCTGACCTTTCTCAGATACTCTTTGTCAAAAGTTCTGCCGCCGATTTTATCCATGATGAAACGGACCTTTACGCCTTGAAGAGACTTTCTGATCAGTACATCGAATATTTTTCTTCCGATCTCGTCAGACTTCACGATATAGTACTCCATATGGATATGATGTTTCGCGCTTTCAAGATCTGTCAGCAACGCTTCGAACTTTTCAACTCCATCTTTATATACCGTAATATTATTATAGAGAAATATAGGACTGCCGTTGCCCATGGTGACCATTTTGGCCATTTCTTTATATGGTCCTACATATTCGTCCAGACTGGTTTTCACAAAATCAATCATTTCAGGAGAGAGCCGTTCTTTAAGATTTTTTGACTGCCAGTTTCTACCCACAAGAAAATATAGTATTAGACCAAGAAATGGAACCAGCATAAAAATAAGCAGCCATCCGATGGATTTTTCAGGCTTCTCACGATTCTTGAAAATAATCGTCATAGATATAAGGAAGTTTATGATGATGACGGGGACTGAGATCATATTATAGAAATTCAAAAATACACCTCCTTAATCAGAATGTAATTACATTATAGTATAGAAACGTATAGACGTTCACACATTTACAATAAGTTATCAATTCTCAGAAATATTAGAAATATATTGCAGACAACATGTGCTCTTCATTCGTTTCCGGTCAGTTAAATATTAGTTAATATGACTGTATTTTTTAGTAAAACATTAACTAAATTCATTGACAGCATATATGATCTGTTATAACATTGAATTTGTAACCGATTACCATAGCGGTAGCTGATTATGAAAGAATAATAGAGTGAATAATATTTGCTGTTTTAAAGGAGGATCTCAATTGAGAACTGTATTACCACTTAGCCACTGGTATTATCATGAAAACTACAGTGAGAACCATATATCGGACTTTGAGGATATGAATGGATTTTCCAGCATCATTATCCCTCATGCCAACAAGGTTACTCCATTTAGTAATTTTGATGAAAAGATGTATCAGTTTGTATCATGCTATAAGAGAAAACTTGAAATACCGGAAGTGATGGATGGGAAAAGAATTTTCATCGATTTTGAAGGGGTTATGACCTATACGGAAGTATATCTGGACGGGAAGATTGTGGGTAGTCATAAGGGGGGATATACACCCTTCACTGTTGAGATCACTTCCGCAGCAACCACAGGAGAACATGAGCTTGTCCTTAAGGTGGATTCCACTGAGAGAAGCGATATTCCTCCTTTCGGTTTTGTCATCGACTATCTCTGTTATGGCGGCGTCTATCGTGAAGTCTACCTGAGAGCTGTAGAGGATACATTTATAGAAAACACAAAGCTTGAACATGACGAAGAGCTTGATGCATTAGATATCAAGGTTTTCATCAATTCAATAGTCAGGAAGAAAATGAAGCTTCAGGTTTCTCTATCAAAGGACAATGAAGTGATCGAACGTATGAAACTTGAGATTGAAGTGAATGAAGGGAAGAATCTGAAGACAGTTGCGCTGAAAAATCTTTCGGGTATTGAACTATGGGATCTTGACCATCCCGTTCTCTATGATGTTCGAGTCGAACTCGTGGAAGGAAAGGACATCTCCGATTCGGCTGAAATCAGATACGGTTTCAGGACAGTTCAGTTCAGAGCGGACGGATTCTATCTCAACAACAGAAATATCAAGCTGATGGGTCTGAACAGACATCAGTCCTTTCCATACGTGGGGTATGCAATGCCAAGACGTGCACAGGAAAAGGATGCGGATATTCTGAAATTCGACCTTGGTCTGAATGTGGTGAGAACTTCTCACTATCCTCAGTCCAAGCATTTTCTGAACCGGTGTGATGAAATCGGACTGCTTGTTTTCGAGGAAATTCCAGGCTGGCAGCATATAGGAGATGAAGCCTGGCAGGATGTGGCAGTAGATAACGTCCGAGAAATGATTGAAAGAGACTGGAATCATCCCTCAATCATGATCTGGGGTGTAAGAATCAACGAGTCACCTGATCTTCATGACTTCTATAAAAGAACCAATGATATGGCAAGACGTCTCGATACAACGAGGCAGACCGGAGGTGTCAGGTTCATAGAGGACAGTGAGCTGATTGAAGATGTCTATACCTTCAATGATTTTCAGGCAGGATTCAAAGAAAGAAGACATAGAGATCAGAGAGCGGTAACGGGTCTTGAAAAAGATGTTCCATTCATGATCACTGAATTCGCAGGCCACATGCATCCGACAAAAAGGTATGACCCGGAACAGTGGAGAGTTGAGCATGCAAACCGCCATGCCTATGCCCATGATGAGATTGGCAGAGACAGAAGAATTGCAGGTGCCATCGGATGGTGTGGATTTGACTACAATACACACTATCAGTTTGGATCAGGAGACAGAATCTGCTATCACGGAGTCATGGATATGTTTAGACTCCCCAAATATGCTTCCTATGTTTACTCCAGTCAGAAGGATCCATCAGTTGAAGTAGTCCTTGAGCCATTGACCAACTGGACACAGGGAGACCGTCAGGAAGGCGGTGTAATGCCTCTTGACATCTACACCAACTGCGACAGTGTGAAGATGTTTATAGGTGAGAAAGAAATCGGAGAGTACAAGCCGGCTTTCAAGAAGTTTCCTGGTCTGAAAAGACCGCCGATCATCATTGATGAAATGATTTCCACATGGGGAGATTTCTGGAATGGTGCGCTCTTTATCGGATATATCAAGGGAGAAGAAGTTATACGCAGAAAATTCCTGAAGGATCCTGTACCTTCCAGACTGATCATCCAGGTGGATGACAGGGAACTTAAGGCAAAAGGATATGACGATTCCTATGATGTGACACGGGTCATTGTGACGCTTACAGACAGGATTGAAAATATATCGATCTATGGATTTGAAAGAATAAGCTTCAATGTTGAAGGGCCTGGAACGGTCATCGGACCAGCTGAGACGGTTATGACGGGCGGTGCGATTGCATTCTGGGTAAAGACCACAGGTGAATCTGGAGTAATCACTGTCAGTGCTGAAACACCATATTTGATTTCAGATCAAGTTTGCATTGAAGTAATTTAGGCATCTATAAACGCTTAACTAAGTTTTTCTGAATGTATCCTAAAAAATTCAAGAATCAGATAACAGGATGCAATATCATTGTCAGTTTGCATCCGTCGTTTTAGAATAGAAAAGAATGATCATTCAGAGTAAAACTGTTATGAGAGTGAAACTGTTATGGAGGTAAAAACATGGTAACCATAAAAGATATTGCGGATCAGGCTAAAGTATCCAGTGCAACGGTATCCAGAGTGCTGAATTTTGATGATTCTCTTAGTGTTTCAGATGAAACCAGAAGAAGGATATTTGAAATTGCAGAGGAGCTGGAATATGTTCCGGTGAGAAAAAGAAAAAGCAGAAAGAAAGTTAAGGTAGGCATTCTTCACTGGTATGATTCGAGCAGAGAACTGGGTGATCCATATTATCTCTATATCAGACTGAGTGTCGAAAAACGATGCATGGAACTGGGCTATGAAGTGGAGCGATATGCAAATGCGGGTGTCTTTACAGATCTTGATTCTGTTGATGCCATCATTGCCATAGGTAAATACGACGAAGATGATCTCGAAAAGATTGTCTCGCAGAACAGCAGAATCGTTGTTGTAGATTATTCTCCCAGCGATAGTTATGATGCAGTGGTTATAGATTTCAGGGACGCCATGAACAAACTCATGGGGTATCTCCATGGATGCGGGCACAGAAGAATCGGTTACCTGGGGGGAAAAGAGGAGTACCACAGTGGAAAGCCTGTGTTTGACTTCAGATTTCAGTACTTCAAAGAGTTCATGTATTTTCATGACATCTTTAAGGAGGAGGACTGTTATTTCGGAGAATTCTCCCATCAGGATGGGTACAGTCTGATGAACGAAGCGCTGAAAAAAGAAGAAAGACCGTCAGCATTTTTCTGCGGTAATGACAACATGGCTGTAGGAGCATATAAAGCGATTTATGAAAGTGGACTGAGAATTCCCGAAGATATAAGTATCGTGGGGTTCAACGATCTGCCTGGATCGAAATATATGGTACCGTCTCTGACATCAGTTAGAGTATATACAGAGTATCTTGGAGAAGCTTCCGTGGATCTTCTTTCTGAAATACTGGAAAAAGACAGGCGTTATGTTAAACGGGTTGTCATTCCGGTCAAGCTGAAAATAAGAGAAAGCGTCAGCAGCTTAAATGGAAATATATCTTGAGAAGAATAGGGTAAAAGTACGGATGATGAATATATATGAAGGAGTTTATGTAATGGAAGAGATGAACACATTCAAGAAGATATTTGGAGAGGATGCTGACGGGCTGTTCTTTGCTCCTGGCAGAGTGAATCTCATTGGAGAACATACCGACTATAACGGTGGCAATGTATTCCCCTGCGCTCTGACAATAGGAACCTACGGAGCTGCCAGAAAAAGAGCTGATCATAAGATAAGACTGTACTCGGAAAATTTCTCTAAGCTGGGGATTGTGGAGTTTACGCTTGATGAACTTGTATATGAGAAGAAACATGACTGGGCGAACTATCCTAAAGGTGTATTAAAAATGTTCCTGGAAGCGGGGTATTCTATAAGTCAGGGTTTTGAAATCTCCTTTAATGGCAATATTCCAAATGGAGCAGGTCTTTCCTCATCAGCTTCCATAGAAGTTCTTACGGCCTTTATCCTTAAAGAATTCTTCAGTCTTGAGATTGAAATGCTGGATATGATAAAGCTCTGTCAGAAAACCGAAAATGAGTTTATTGGAGTCAACTCGGGAATCATGGATCAGTTTGCCATAGCCATGGGAAAAAAGAACAAAGCGATGCTTCTGGACACGAATACGATGGAATACAGATATACCGATATTCTGCTGCAGGATGCTTCCATTGTTGTCGCGAACACGAACAAACAGAGAGGACTTCAGGAATCCAAGTATAACGAAAGAAGAGCAGAATGTGAGGAAGCATTAAGAAGGCTTCAGACGAAGCTTCAAATAAAGTCACTAGGTGAACTTGATTATGAAACTTTTCTCGCTCATACCGAGATTATTGGCGATCCTGTCCTGATCAGGCGGGCGCGTCATGCAGTCAAAGAGAATCTGAGAACATTAGAAGCTGTTGATGTTCTTGAAAATCATGACATCGAAGCTTTTGGAAAGCTTATGTATACTTCTCATGAATCGTTAAAGGATGATTATGAGGTAACAGGAGTGGAGCTGGATACTCTGGTGAGTCTGGCAAGTAAAAATGAAGGAACCATCGGATCGAGAATGACAGGTGGCGGATTCGGGGGCTGTACTGTTTCCATTGTGAAAAATGATCATATTGATGACTTTATCTCCAAGGTAGGTGAAGCATACCTGAAAACGATAGGTTATGCCGCAGACTTTTATGTGGTTTCTGTAGGAGATGGCGTACATCGAATGATATAATCTCGATTTTTTAATCAGCTGGCTTCTTCCTGTGAAGATTATTCATAGAAGGGAGTCGGCTTTTTCATTGAGTCTCATGTGATAAAAGGACATTCCGGTTTCATGTGATCATGCCCCTATTAAGATATGGAAATATTTTTGGGTAAACCTGTTGACATGGGCTTTCCTGGCGTGATATTATAGACAAGTCGCTTGAGACAAGTGATGAGAAAGAAAAC
>NZ_DAMBTF010000044.1:0-10734 GCF_032054185.1 Proteiniclasticum sp. | reverse complement strand
AATCTTTCGAGATATGAAAAAAGCGGTTTGACTTCCTGAAGAAGAACTGCGCCAGATGTACCATTCGTTGTATGGGAACGCAAGCCCTCGGAGTACTGTAAAAACCAGAGTAGCCCAGGCCAAATGGAGTATGATGAACAGGGAATCAAACATGCTTTATAGAGTTTTATAAGGTTTTGGCAACGGTTATGATGGTGTACTTTGAAACACAGCGATTAAGATTTCGAGACTGGAAAGTGGAAGATCTCCCAGATTTTCGGATAATGAATGACGATGACAAAGTGATGAGATATTTTGCCGAAAAGCTTACTGAAGAGGAAACTGACAGATTTTACAGCATCATACAAGCTGAATTCAGAAGTTTCGGATATGGGCTTTATGCGGTTGAAACAAAACACAATCAGGAATTCATCGGATTTATCGGCTTCCATTGGGCAAATTTCATTTCCGAATTCACTCCGTGTATTGAAATAGGGTGGCGACTTAAATCTGAAGCTTGGGGGAAGGGGTATGCTACAGAAGGTGCTAGAGCCTGTCTTAAGTATGGACATGAGATATTGAAATTCGATGAAATATATAGCTTTACATCAAAAATCAATTATTCATCTGAGAACGTGATGAATAAAATTGGAATGGTTAAAATCAGAGAATTTGAGCACCCCAATATATCTGAAGGCAGTACACTAAGAGAACATGTTCTTTATGCTTCTCGTAAATTTGCCGACACATTATAATCATGAAGCAGGTCGATTTTAAGAAATCCTTCGCGAAGACACGCTAATAAGGATTATTTCAATGAAAATAAAGCCCTAAGCAGAGTAACTCTTGCTTAAGGCTTTCTTCATTATATGCTACATGAAATCTTTCATGAAGCCTTTAATAACTTCTGTTTCAACAGGCTGCTCGATAAGTGGTGCATCCTGAAGGAAAGGAATGTAATCAGTATAGCTCTTCTTGTCTTCTCTGTAGATTATTCCTGTCGGAATCTTCTCTCCCCATTCCAGTGCTTTAGTAAAAGCCTGAATCTTGTCAGTTGGGTTGTAGGAAGTATCCTCATCCAGGTTATATACTCTTTTCTTGTACCACGCAAATGTATTGATCTTATTGAAGGTTACACATGGTTGAAGAATATCAACCAGAGCATATCCGTTATAGTTGATGGCTTCCTTCATGATGCTCTTCAGATGCTCCTTATCTCCACTGAAGGCACGGGCGACAAAACCGCATCCCAGTGCAATCGCGGAGGTCATAGGATTAATTGGAGTCGAGGTTACACCATCAGGTGTAAAGTCGGTGATATGGCCGATATCTGAAGTAGGCGAGGACTGACCCTTAGTGAGTCCGTAGATCTGATTGTCATGAACAAAATGGGTCATGTCTACGTTTCTCTTGATGTTATGGATGAAGTGATTACCACCTTCACCATAGGAATCGCCGTCACCTGTATCGATGATGACTGTCATTTTGTGGTTGACAATCTTTGCTGCTGCTGCAGGGGGAAGCGCACGGCCGTGGAGACTTTCGAATCCGTTGGCATTGATGTACTGCGGTGTCTTGGCCGCTTGACCGATTCCACCGACGACGAGTACTTTATGGGGATCTTTTCCCATTTCCTGCAGAGTTTCCTTCAGTGCATCCAGAATGGCATAATCGCCGCAACCTGGGCACCATGCGGTTTCAAATGTTACAAATTCTTTCTTCTTAATCATTTCAGTACCTCCAGAACCTTGTTTGTGATTTCCGTTGCTGACAGAGGTCGACCATCATACTTAAGAACTGAGTGATCAACTCTTATTCCAGTAACCTGACTGATGAGTGCAGCCAGCTGGCCGTTAAAGTTCTGCTCAACGTTTATGAGTACCTTGGCTTTACCTGAAAGCTCTCTCAGACGTTTCTCAGGTAGCGGCCAGATATCTCCGAATACCAGTGTTCCGAATTTCTTATCTCCGGATTCATTCAGAAGCTCGATAGCCTCAGAAAGTTGGCTGTGAAGACTTCCCCATCCTACAATGAGGACATCAAGATCTTCCTCTCCCATAAATTCAGGCTCGATAAGCTCTTCTTTCAGGAGTTCGAACTTCTTGGCTCTTTTTTCCACCATGCTGATTCTAACATCTGCCGCTTCTGTGATATTTCCCATTTCATCATGCTCGTCACTGTCTGAGTTCACCATGGTTCCCGGTACATTTCCAGGAATAAGTCTTGGTGAGATTCCGTTCTCAGTCAGCTCAAAACGCTTGTATTCTTTTCCGTTCCTGTAAATCTCTTCATCAGCCAGATGTCTTTCTATAGTCACTTTATCAACATCAAAAGGAGTTACTGTTCTCACGGCATCTGCCATGTACTGATCACCTAGAAGGATGATTGGTATCTGATATTTGTCAGCCAGGTTGAATGCACGTGCAGTCTGGTAGAATGCATCTTCAGGATGTCTCAGTGCGATGACCATTCTTGGGAATTCTCCATGAGAAGAATTGATGACAAAGTTCAGATCGCTCTGTTCAGTTCTTGTTGGTAGTCCTGTTGCCGGTCCTGGTCTCTGGATTTCCGCAATGACAAGAGGGGTCTCCATAATTCCTGCCATACCTAGAGCTTCAACCATCAGTGAATATCCTCCACCGGATGTACCGGTCATGGATCTTACACCTGCATAGGAAGCGCCGATGGCCATGTTGATTGCCGCAATCTCATCTTCAGCCTGCTCAACAACCATCTTGGTCACTTTAGACTTCCGCACGAGATAGCTCATAATCGATGTTGAAGGAGTCATCGGATAGGCACTGTAGAACTTTAGTCCTGCAGCCAGTGCACCTAATGCGATACTCTCATTCGCCTGGACCATCATGGTAGGTTCATTTTTCAGTACGGGTTCTTCGAATCGGGCTTCGACCAGTTCATGGCCTTTATTGAACGCTTCCACGTTCTGCTGAAGTACCTGGTCGTTGAACTTGTCTGCCAGGATATCTTCAAGATGAAGAACATCCATACCGTAAAGCTTCATCAATGCACCAAGTATGACACTTGACTGAACTTTAGGGTTACCGACTTCTTTTGCAATTCTTTTTGCAGGAACGGTGATCAGTCTCGGGTCGTCGGATGTGATGTCCTCATCGGCGATGATGAAACCGTCGGGGTTCAGTCTTCCGATATGCAGATCCACTGTTTCCTGATTGAGGGCGATAATCCCATCCAGATCATCTCTATGGGTTTTTACCTGGTCCTCAGAAAAACGCAGCTGGAAAAAATTGTGTCCGCCTCTTACTCTGGACATATAATCCTGAAGCGTAAACAGATGATATCCTCTGCGCTGGAGTAGTTTTGATAAGGTAAAGCTCAAGGTTTCCATACCTTGCCCTGCAGCTCCACCAATTAGAAGGTTAAAATTCATAATCCATTCACCTCGTTAAAATTATTATGCATCAATTATAACAACTCTAAATACGATATCCGACAATACATGGAAGTTTCAACATTTGGACATGATTTGGAAACAAGGTTCATGTTGAGTTAAAAGAAAACCTTTAAATATGAACAGAAAACGCCTGATGAACGCACTTTTTTGAGAGATTTCTATCATGATTATCTGAGACCGGATAATCTATAATCGAGATCATTATTCAGTGTGAAATCTTCAATTATCATCTGATATTTACACATATATGAGCAGAGCTGAAAACAGGTACTGTACTAATATTTATAGCGCTTAAGAAAAGGAATTATTCCTTGTAACTCATCATGATTAATGGCTGTTTATAACTGTTTTAGTTGATTATAATACAGATCAGATGTTTTCAGATTAATTAGAATAGAGTAACAGAATCGCATAAAAGTGATAAACTGTTATGTTAATCTACATATTTGTTAAATTTACTACTTTGCAATCCTGTAAACTATTACACAATGATTATTGAATAACTTCTTAAAAGTGCGTATTATAGTAGTGTAGACTAATATGTTGTTAGGAGGTTTAAAGTTGAGTAATTTAAAAAGAACAGCTTTAGCGGATGAGTACCAGAAATATGATGGGAAAACTGTTGATTTTGCTGGCTGGTTCATGCCAGTCGAATTCGAAGGAATTCTCAAAGAACATGAGGCAGTTAGGAATAATGTCGGACTTTTTGATGTTTCACACATGGGTGAGATAACAGTTAAGGGGAAAGATGCTTTAAAATTCGTCAATTATCTCATCACTAATGATCTTGAAAAGCTTGTGGATAATCAGGTCCTGTACACCTATCTCTGCAGAGAAGATGGTGGAGTAGTGGATGACATTCTGGTATACCGATTCAATGAAGAAGATATTCTTCTTGTCGTCAATGCTTCCAATACCGATAAAGACTATGAATGGGTACTGGAGAATAAGGGCGAGTATGAAGTCGATATTGAAAATGTTTCGAATGAAACTGCTCAGCTGGCTATTCAGGGACCAAATGCAGAATCTGTTCTACAGGGACATACTGATACAGATTTATCCGAAATCAAATTCTTCTTCGCAAGAAGAGATGTTCTGATCGATGGAATCAGCTGTATGGTTTCAAGAACAGGATACACAGGAGAAGACGGTTTCGAAATCTACCTCTCCAATGATGAAGTAGTCAAACTATATACAAATCTCATTGAGGATGGAGCTCTTCCGATTGGGCTTGGAGCCAGAGACACTTTAAGGTTTGAAGCGAATCTTCCGCTATATGGAAATGAACTCAGCGACGACTGGACACCTATCGAAGCTGGTTACGGATTCTTTGTTAAGGTGGATAAGGAAAACTTCATCGGCAAGGATGTTCTCGCCAGGCAGAAGGTAGAAGGCGTCTCAAGAAAAATAGTCGGATTCACAATGAAAGACAAGAAAATTCCAAGACATGGATACAAGGTTTTCAAAGACGGTAAAGAAATCGGTTTTGTTACCACAGGATACAAGTCCCCAACGGTCGGCGAAATTATTGGGCTGGCGATGGTGGATGTTGAACATTCGAAAGTCGGTTCAGAAATCGAAATTGAAATCAGAAACAAGATGTCAGGTGCAACCGTAAGAAACCGGAAGTTCCTAGCTAAATAATAAACAGATAAAAATATATATAAAAAGGAGATAGCAAAATGTCAACAGTATTAGAAGGGTTATTTTACACAAAGGATCATGAATGGGTAAGAGTAGAAGAGGATAAAGCATACATCGGTATCACTGATTATGCGCAGCATTCACTGGGTTCAATTGTATATGTCGAGCTTCCATCAGTTGGAGATGAAATAGAAATGGATGAGAATCTTGGAGTTGTAGAATCGGTTAAAGCGGCATCCGACATCATCATGCCTGTATCAGGTGAAGTTCTGGAAATTAATGAAGAACTTGAAGACAGTCCTGAACTGATCAATGATGCACCATATGACAACCATCTTGTCGTCGTTCAGCTTAAAGATAAGAGTGAACTGGATGATTTAATGGGGAAAGAGGATTACGAAGCATTCATTTCTGAGGAGGAGTAAACATGCATCCATACCTGCCTAACACCAGTGAAGATGTCAAGGAAATGCTTGATGTCATCGGACTAGAAACCACCGAAGATTTATTTAAGACCATTCCGGCAAATCTTAGGCTGAAAAATGAGCTTAACCTGCCGAAATCAAAATCTGAAATAGAGGTCCGGGGAATCGTGAACAGCCTCGCAGCAAAGAACAGCAGTATCGATGAACTGGTCTGTTTCCTGGGAGCAGGTTCCTATGACCACTACATACCCTCAGTCATAAGACATGTAGTATCCCGTTCAGAATTCTACACCGCTTATACACCATATCAGCCTGAAATCAGTCAAGGTACACTTCAGAGCGTTTTCGAGTATCAGAGCATGATGTGCACACTTACTGGCATGGAAGTTTCTAATGTCTCCATGTATGATGCTGCTACATCAGCATCTGAAGGTGCCATCCTTGCATCCGTTCATACCAAGAGAAAAAAGGTTCTGGTATCGAAGACAGTAAATCCTGAATATCAGGCGGTTCTTGAGACTTATCTCAGTTTCAGAGATGTGGATATAGAGTTTGTTGAAGAAAAAGACGGCGTTACAGATGTAGAGAATCTGAAAAGTAAACTGGGCGCTGAGACAGCAGGTGTCATTCTGCAATATCCGAACTTTTATGGAGTCATTGAAAATATAAAAGAAATGGAAGAGATGATCCACGAGAACAAGTCACTTCTCATCATGAGCGTTGATCCGATCGCACTTGGCGTATTAAAGAGCCCGGGTGAACTAAAAGTGGACATCGTTGTGGGTGAAGGTCAGGCGCTGGGTCAGAATCTGAATTATGGCGGACCGGTACTTGGTTTTATGGCTGCGACAAGCAAGCTTATGAGAAAAATGCCTGGTAGAATTGTAGGACAGACATTGGACAGAGAAGGAAAAAGAGCATTCGTTCTTACCCTTCAGGCAAGAGAGCAGCATATCAGAAGGTACAAAGCGACTTCAAATATCTGTTCGGACCAGACTCTGAATTCTATTACGGCGGCAGTCTACATGGCTACATTAGGTAAGCAGGGAATGAAGGAAGTTGCCATGCAGTCCTTCAAGAAAGCACATTACACTTTCGAAAAACTGACAAAGAGCGGAAAATATAGACCTTTGTTTGATCAGCCTTTCTTTAAGGAGTTTGCAGTAAAGTGTGAAAAATCTGTAGATGAAATCAACGAGGCGTTAAGAGAAAAAGGGATATTAGGCGGATTCAACCTGAAGAAAGTGAATGAAGCTCTTGGAGATTCCATGCTGATTGCGGTTACCGAAAACAGAACAATGGAAGAAATCGAGAAATTTGTTCAGATCATGGAGGAGATATAATGGCTTATGAAAAATTGATCTTTGAACTATCCAGACCAGGCAGAAAGTCTTATGCTCTCCCTGAAGATACCTTAAAAGATATGAATATCGCAGATTATATCAGTGCAGATTATCTTAGAGAGGAAGACCTTGACTTTCCTGAGGTAAGTGAGCTGGAAGTAGTCAGGCACTATACCTTATTATCGAAGAAGAATTACTCCATAGATTCAGGTTTCTATCCTTTAGGATCCTGTACGATGAAATATAATCCTAAAATCAACGAAGATGTGGCAGCTAATCCGAAGTTTGCAAGACTTCATCCTTTCCAGCCTGAAGACTCAGTTCAGGGAGCGCTTGAGGTAATGTATACCGTACAGGAGAACATCAAAGAGATTTCCGGTATGGATGCAGTCACTCTTCAGCCGGCAGCAGGCGCTCATGGTGAACTCGTAGGGTTAATGCTCATCAAGAAATACCATCAGATGAGAAATGATACAAAGAGAAACAAGATCATCGTTCCTGATTCAGCACATGGAACCAACCCTGCATCTGTTGCAGTGGCCGGCTTTGATGTGGTTGAAGTACCATCAAACAAAGATGGTTCAGTGGATATAGAAGCGCTTAAGGGCGTTCTTAATGATGAGATTGCGGGTCTCATGCTTACAAATCCTTCAACTTTAGGGCTTTTCGAGAAACATATCAAAGAAATTGCAGATCTTGTCCATGAGGCAGGAGGATTATTATACTATGATGGTGCAAACATGAATGCCATTATGGGCATAGTAAGGCCAGGAGATATGGGCTTCGACGTTCTGCATTATAATCTGCATAAGACATTCTCCACACCTCACGGCGGAGGAGGACCAGGATCAGGCCCTGTTGCGTGTAAGTCAAGTCTGAAAGAATATCTGCCGGTTCCAGTTGTCAACGTCGATAATGGAAGATACTTCCTGGATTACAGTGTGGAACATACCATAGGAAAGGTGAAGAACTATTTCGGCAACTTCGGTGTAGTCTTAAGAGCCTATGTATATATGCTTTCCATGGGTTCAGATGGATTAAAAGCTGCATCGACAAATGCTGTGCTTAATGCCAACTATATGAAGGAAAGTCTCAAGAATCACTATAAGGTAGCAGTTGATGAAACCTGCATGCATGAAGTGGTATTCGCTGGACTGAAAACCAGGACCGATAAGGTATCTACATTAGATGTTGCAAAGAGAATCATCGATTACGGATACCATCCACCAACAATGTATTTCCCGCTGATCGTTGAAGGGGCACTTATGGTGGAACCTACCGAAACGGAAAGCAAGGAAACTCTGGATGCCTATATTGAAGTGATGAAGCAGATTGCAGAAGAAGCAAAAGAAAATCCTGAGCTTCTTAAGGATGCACCACATGATACACCTGTCAGAAGACTGGATGAAGCTCTTGCTGCAAGACAGCTGATTCTTCACTGGACAAAGGAGTAAGTATGACAGAAAAAGTGATTATAATAGGCGGAGGACCTGGCGGCTATGTAGCCGCCATCCGTCTGAATAACATGGGTTTTCAGACTACACTCATAGAAAAAAACAAAGTAGGTGGAGTATGTCTCAATGTGGGATGTATTCCGACCAAAGCGCTATATAAGAGTGCTGAAGTATTCAATCAGGCAAACAAGCTTGAAAGTTATGGAATTGATTTTGAAGGAACAGTAAGACCCAATGCCGATAAGATCAGAGAAAGAAAGAATGTGGTTGTGAATACGCTTGTATCCGGAATTGAAAAGCTACTTTCATCTGCTGGTGTTGAAGTGATCTTCGGAGAAGCCAGGATAACCGGAAAAAATTCAGTTATGGTAAATGGAGAGACTCTTCATTTCGACAGACTGATTATTGCAACAGGTTCCTCGTCCTTTATTCCACCGATTAAAGGTGTCGAAAATGAAGGTGTTGTGACGAGTACAGAACTTTTGGATTTCAAGGAAATTCCTGAAGAGCTTGTCATCGTGGGCGGTGGCGTCATCGGTATGGAATTTGCAGGAATCTTTGCGAGTTTTGGTACCAAGGTCACCGTACTGGAAGCTCTGCCTGGTATTTTACCGGGGATTGATGGAGAAATCGTAAAAAGACTGAAACCTCTTCTAAAGAAGAAAAACATTGAAGTCATGACGTCCGTTATGGTAAAAGAGATTGTAAAAGACGGCGACAAACTTAAAGTGCTCATGGATGGCAAAAAAGGAAGTCTTGAAGTGTCGGGAGACCAGGTTCTGATTTCTACAGGAAGAAGAGCAAATGTGAAAAATCTTGGACTGGAAGAAGTCGGAATTGAAACAGGCAGAACAGGAATCATCGTTAATGGACACTTCATGACAAATATTGATGGAATTTACGCGATCGGCGATGTCAACGGGAAATGGCTTCTTGCCCATGCCGCATCGGCCCAGGGAGAATATGTGGCTGAACATATAGCTGGAGAACATCCTGTAATAGGGAAGTTTGTTCCAGGGTGTGTATTTGTATTCCCCGAAATTGCCAGTGTAGGCTATACGGAAGAACAGCTGAAAGCTGAGAATTTAGAATATCATACAAGCAAGTTTTTACTTGGTGCAAATGGCAAGGCGCTTTCCATGGGTGAAGGTGAAGGTCTGGTTAAAGTAATCTCGGATCTTAACCATAAGATCATTGGTGTCCACATCATGGGCGCGCATGCATCAGATCTCATCCACGAAGGCCTTCTAGCCTGCGAGAAAGGCATGACAGCAGATGATATGAAGAGTGTGATTCATGCACATCCTACACTCGCTGAAGCTTTCTTTGAAAGTGTTATGGGGCTTAAGGGTGAAGCGGTTCATATGGTTCAGCCAAGGAGATCATAATGAGATATATAATCAGCGAAAACACTGATGCATACTTTAATCTTGCATCAGAAGAATATCTGCTCAAACACACAGATGAGGATATCTTTTATCTCTGGAGAAATGATAATGCGATTATCGTAGGCAAAAATCAGAATGCATTATCTGAAATCAATGTGGATTATGTCAGGGAAAAAGAAATCAAAGTCGTTCGAAGACAGACCGGGGGAGGGGCCGTGTATCACGACCTGGGCAACATCAACTACACGTTTATTGAAAACAGCAAGAAGAATTTTAACGATTTCAGAGGTTTCTGTGAACCGATAACAAAAGCGCTCAATGAAATGGGTGTCAATGCTGAATTCTCAGGAAGAAATGATATGACAATAGACGGGAAGAAGTTCTCTGGAACGGCACAGTGCAAACATCGGGACAGGGTCATGCATCATGGAACATTACTCTTTTCATCAGTTAAAGCTGATATATCAGGAGCATTGAAACCAAGAGATATCAAATTTACAGGAAAGAGTGTCAAGTCCGTAGCATCTAGAATTACGAATATCAGTGAACATCTGGAAGAACAGATGGATGTCCTCACATTCAGAAATAGAGTGATGAATTCTGTTGCAGGTGGTATGGATCAGGTCACGACTTTTACACCTCGGGAGATTGAAGAAATTCAGAAGCTGAGAGAAGAAAAATATTCCCAATGGGAATGGAACTTCGGACAAAGTCCTAAATTTTCAATGACTAGAGAAGGACGATTCCTTGGAGGTACCCTTGAAGCGACACTGGAAATCAGAAAAGGGATAATTGATAAAATCAGAATTTACGGTGACTTTTTTGGCACTAAGGATGTTTCAGAGCTTGAAACAGCTCTTACAGGGGTAAGCCACAATGAAGAAAGTATCCTTGAGGCACTGAAAGAAGTCGACATAAACGATTATATGGTCAATATTTCCAAAGAGGATCTGATATCACTTCTTTTGTAGAATATAAAAAACAGGGTTTAAGCTTGTAGGCTTAAACCCTTGTTTAAGTATGACGGGCATGCCGTCTGACTGTGGTGAAAGTCCACAAGGGGCGTAG
>NZ_DAMBTF010000043.1:0-11871 GCF_032054185.1 Proteiniclasticum sp. | reverse complement strand
TTTCAGCGTTATTTAAGCTTTCTGTTTAAAGCGGAAGTTAGTTTTGAATTTAACCATTATGTTTTTAATTGTATATTCTCAATAAAATCCTTCTACTCTAATAAAACGACTTAATTATGATCATTGTAAGAGGTCTATGATCGGATGGATGTATTTAGGAACCATGTATGAGATAATCTAGCAACAAAAGGCGACCTCGCGGTCGCCACAATGATACTTATGTTGAACAACTTTCATGACCTAAGGATTCTAGGGAAGAAGTTGTTCAATTCCTTCAAACCTTTTTCTCAGTATCAAAACAAATTTCAATTATCTCATGGTGAGGTTCTTGTGATGGTGGAGGTGTCATATAATCACCATAGTTCTTGGTTAAAACTTCATGATACTCTCTAGGGACGGGGAAGTAATGTCCTTCAAAATCCCAAGATAATGAATCATAGAAAGTGTTTTTCTTTATGGTAAATCTATCATAGAGTTCCTTACTAGTACTTAGACTCAAATCTCCTACATACTCAGTATTGCTATTGTTAAATGTACGTGAAACCTTAGTAATTATATTATCCATAGTTCTCTTAGGAATGATTTTTAAGACATAGTGAATAGCTAATCTAACATATTTATATAATAGGTTGTTCGTCATACTTATAGTTTTATTAATTCTGCAACTATTGATCAATTGAAAAAGATTAAGAACTATCCTTTGTGTGTTTCCCTCTATTGTATGTGGTTTAACATTATCAAAAGGAAATATGTCAATGAATATACCATGATGCATATTTACCTCTTCTAATATTGATTGCATGAAAATTGTTTTATTCTTCCTAATTTTTGCGAATTGATAGAAATATTTATTATCACTATCATACGTTTGAAGGAAATAATCCTCGCTAAGATCTTTTTTTGCAACTTGTAAAAATCGGTCATATTCTTCTCTTAGCATACAAACATCAATATCATCGTCCCAAGGAATAAATCCATTATGCCTTATCGCACCTAATAATGTTCCTGCGAATAATTGATAGTTAATATTATTTTTTTTACAGATTTTGTCAAATTCTAGAAGTAATTCTAGCTCAACTTTTTGGATTTCTCTTATGTTAACATTCAAACCTGGGAATTTGTAATCATAGCACTTAATATCCATCACTCCAATTCGATCATAATAACATTAATGTCAGGTAATTGTTACCTTCTTTGAGTCTTCTGAATAAGATGCCTCACACTCGCAAAAATGTCATAGTAAAAATATATTTTATAAACACACTATATATCAGTAGGTTACTACGCGTTTAGATTTTGCTCGGATTACTCATCCGTTTGGCCATGTTGAATTTTTTCTATTCGACACTCATTACCCTGAATTACTGTTCTGTCAGATAACTAATCGATTCAGCATAAAATCCACCTATTTTTTCGATTTCGCCAATTTCGTTCTAAACATTCTTATTAAAACATTCACTTCTTCTATCTTCATGCAATAAATTAGGATCAAATAAAGCATCACTCCTAGAGCTATTGAAATTACTAAAGATAAATTTTGACTAATATTCATAGATAAATTGATATATGTCAATTTGGACACTACACCCATCCCGAGAGATGCGGTTATAATTTTGAGTAACGATATCATCATGTTCCTTAAACTAAAGAATCCAATTTTCTTTCTTAAATTTAAAAACAATAGTACAGTGCTTATTAAAGCAGAAATACTTGTTGCTAATGCAAGTCCACTGATTCCCATGAAACTCGATAATATGATATTTAGGACAATGTTAATTGTAACCGCTATGGCTGAATATATTGCAGGTGTTTTTGTGTCTTGTAAAGCATAAAACGCTCTTGATAGAACCTCACTTAAGCCAAACCCCAACATTCCTAAAGAATAGTAAAAAAGAGCAGCTGATGTTAAAACTTGGGCTTCAGAAGAAAATTCTCCGCGCCCAAATACCATCGCAACAATAGGTTCAGAAAAAATCATGAACCCTATTGTTGCTGGAATCACTAATAAATTTACGCTGCTTATAGATTCTGAGAGTGTTTTTTTTAAACCGTTAATATCATTTTCAGCAGCCATTTTTGATATTATCGGAAACAAAGCAGTGGTTATGGACAAAACAAATATTCCTTGGATAAATCCGTTTAACTTTCCTGCATAATTGAGTGCAGTTATACCGCCTTCTACTATACCTGAAGCGACTGTTCTATCAACAAGAACATTAATTTGATTCACGGAAGAACCAACAATTGCCGGAAAAGCAATATACATCATTTTTCTAAGATTTATATTGTTAATTTCTAGGATTCCAGAATATTTATAACCCATTTTATATGCATAAAACAAGACTATTATTAATTGTGATCCAGAAGAAATTAAAGATCCAATAGCCAAAAGTAATATATCCCCTTTAGAACTAAGTATGATGACTATTATTGTTATCAAATTCATTGGGAAGCCTAAGATTGCGGGAACTATATAATTACCTTTTATCTGTAAATAACTATTGAATATTGATACTAAACCTGTAAAATACATTCCAAATAAACTAATTCTACTGAATTTCACAGCTAAATCTAAAGCTACACCCTCAAATCCTGAAGCAAAAAGTTTTACTATAGGTACTGTGAATATAAGACCTAAGATGAATATTATTGTAGTAATAACTAACATAATATTAGTTAGATTATTAGTAAATTTCAATCCTTCTTTTGTGCCTTGAGCTTTCTCTATTTGACTATACATAGGGATATATCCCGACGCTATTCCTACTCCGACAAATCCAAAAATTACCATGGGAATAGTAATGGATATTAAATAAGCGTCTGTGATATAAGAGGCACCAAAAAAATAAGAGAGGGTAATATCTCTAGCAAACCCCATAATTTTTGACAAGATGGTTATGATCATCAATAGTATTGCAGTTTTCTTCATTGTAGTTTTTCCTTTGCTGAAAAAAACATATTCTTAATATGCTTTTAGCTACCTTTTAATCACGAATAAATCATTTATAATCATTTTAGATATTCTTTTCCGAGAATCAATTTCTAATTTGTACTTTAGTTTTTTTATCTCATCAGAAGTTAAAACTAATCTTATCGGATTAGATAGTAAAACATAAACAGATTTTATGAATGTTTTAAAACGATAAAAAATAAAGTTCTTTTTTCCCGAGATATAATTATAGTATCCTTCATTAAGACCTTTCATTAACTTCTCAACATAAATAGGTTGAAGTCTAACTTTTGGAATAATGTGCAATAAAGCCATTTGGTTATTATAACCATAATCAAAGCCTTCTTCCAGAACATAATTAGCGATTTCTCCGTCTTCACCAGAACCTAATGCTTTGCCTTGCCTTCCTATATTACTAGTCCACCCATTATCTAGAAACTTTTTTAAGGGCTTAGCTCTCAGTACCATTCCTGCTCCAAAAGGACCTTTAATAGCAGGAAGTAAATTCAAATCATAATCTTCCATTCGAACATGGGTACAGGCCAAATCTTGGTAGATAGCGTTCAACATAACAACTTCTTTCTTTGTTATTTCATCTCTTATAGTTGCAATACTTGCACCATTAAATACTCCAACTTTAGGGTTATTTGATATAAAAGACAACGCTTCATTTATCCATTCTGGCAATAAAATATTATCATCATCCAAGTAAGCAATCCATTCAGTATCTACTAATGCTCCATGTTTTCTAGCATGACTCAATCCAGGATTTCCCTCATAAATATACTCGATTCTAGGATTGATTGATTGATACTTACAGATAATATTCTTTGTATTATCTGAAGAAGCATTATCAACAATCTTTAGTTTTTCTACATGATCTTCAAATCCCTTTTGAAATATTATAGATTCTATAACCTCATCTAAATATTTTTCCCCGTTATAGGTACATATAACTAAAGTTAATTTCTTTTGCATATTCTCCTCCTAGTATAAATACTGTTAATACCTAAAATCGTATTGATATTTATCACATTCATTTACAAATCAACGCGAGTAATATACATTCTTTTATGATTTTTATATGAATAAACTATACACTAAAAAATCATTTAATATCTTTCATTGTTTCCCCGTTATACTTTATTAATAATATAATCAGTATAATTGGAAACACGGAATATAAATCCATAAATTTAAAACTAAAGATACTTAATATCATCAGAAATTCTAAATAAGAAAACAGTACAATTCCATAATCTCCTTTGATTGTTCGATATAAATAATTATAGAGAAGACCGATAGAAAAATTAATACCAATGATCCCCGCCAAACCAAAATCTTTAAACTGCCAATAAAACGATGTTGCAAGGGCATTGTAATAATTGGTGAAACTATTTGTATCTGATAATTTTACCATCTTCATCAGCTTCATTCCAACATCTGACATACCACTATTCCCAATACTTACCCCAAGGAATCTTAAAACCATCTTTGCAGGTGCAATAACACTGGAAAGTAATAACTCTCCAGTGTATCTTATCCCATCATCAACCTTCATTAAATAATCAAAGTATGAAATTGAACCACTAAAATACGTAATTAAAGCCATATAAACTTTAGATAGACTGCCTTCTCTTAAATATGTCATCATCAATACAACTAAGCACATTATCAGTATAAATTTGAAATACTTTGATATCAATTTCTTCTTGAACGCATAAATACTAACTATAATTATATAGTTTATAAATTCTCTGCCAGCACTAAATAAGCTGAATAGAAACATATTTACAACCACTAAAATGAATCTTTTCGAATTCTTGCTCTCCAATTCAGTTAATGAGATCAAGAAATTTATTAGATTGAACATTTTAAAAGCATTGTAAATATGACCACTTATCGACGTGTTAAACAATGTGATTGTAATATTATCGATTGGGATGCCAAAATAAACAAATCTAACCTTCCAGTATTCTTCAAACATATTAACAGTATTACTCATCTTATAAAAGTAGAATATATTTATAAAAAGGTATACAATTTCTATCACTAAAAGAATAGTAAGTAAATACGGTTTTACGTAATTATATTCTTTGGAGCTATTTTTTTTCCTTATAAGAATTGTGATATTAAATGAAAATAAACCTGCATATATATATAAATAAGTTTTTAAATCTATCGCATAAAAATTTCCAAGATTTAAAAATGAAATCAAAAGCCAAAATAACCACCATATATTAAAAATCAAAACATAGTTACTAATTATTTTTTTTCTTTTTATCGTGTAAATAGTAAATAGTACAAGCATAGTATAAAATATGAAGAATATAATGCTATCCAATTTATATAGTCCTCCTTTTCTTTAAAGTCCTTATTAGAAGAAAACACAGTCCGGGGACGACAATAGATGAGCATCCTCAAGAAGAGGAGAAAATCCACTCCAATTCTAACTAACGTTCTATATTATATATAACTATGATTATTTTAAACTTTTGATTTAATGAGTATCTAATAAATCAATAATTTTCTTCGCCTGATCAATATAATTTTTCGTCTCCGCAAACTCTCTTGCTTTCTTACCAATCAGGGATCTCTCCTGATTAGTGTACTGAACTATTTGATCTAATTTTTCACCAATTGTAATAGGCATGTTATCTTCAAGTATAATTAAGTACTCTTTATACTCTTGTGGTATTCCAATAAGCATAGTAGTAACTAGTGGTGTTCCAGATAACATATATTCGAGTGTTTTTGATGGGAAAGAATATTTTACAAACTCTTCATTATTTGATCTTGCATTAATCAAAAAATCCGCTTTTCTTTGAATTAATATGATTTCACTATTTGGTACAAATCCTTTATAAATAACATTTTTATTAGTATTTGTTATCTTTTCTAGTTCGTTTTCAAAGTCTCCGCGTCCATATATTTCTAAAATCGCATTTTTGTTTTGCATAGATAAAAATCCATCAATTATATTCTTTATCCCGTACTTCTCATTCACTGAACCTGTATACACAATCCTTATAAGATCATCGTTTCTATTTTCATCTAATTGACTGGAATAGTTTATTTCATTTTGATTGATAATACCTTCCATAACAAGATATGGCTTACCTGGCGCAAAATCTTCAGCAAGAAATTTAGTTACGGAAACTATTTTTGTTGATTTCTTCATCAATAATTTGGATAGATAAAGCTCAATATTTCTCAATTTAGATTTAACACTAGATTCCACATTTGTTCGCACAGCTGGAGGATCAGTCCATATCGCAATATAATCTATGTTATATAATTTCGAAATTAACAAACCGACAATCATATAAGGAATATGAACTGAATATACTATGACGCCAGCTTTATTATTTTTCGAATGATAATTAGTTAAGCTATAAAAAAGCGCAGAAAAAAATCTCGTAAAAATTTTAAATATACCAGAATTAATATAGGGGATTTCTAAAATCTCTATTTTTTTATCATCTAAACTAACTGACCATTTATTTTTCTTTAATTTTAACTTAGGGAAAAATGGATAGTCTGTTACTGGTCTTGCAGAAATATATGTGAAATTATACTTGTCGTGATGCTCTAAGCCTTTGATTAAATTCCAATTAAACTTATGGGTTTGGATTGAAGGAAACTTATCGCGTTCAAACGTATCTGTCATCTCTATCTGAGGGATTGCAAATCCTAAGAACAAATAGTTTTTTTTTATTGTACTATTCATTCCACACTACTCTTTTCACATAGTCAGTATAAGATAAAATTATCCTTAATACTTTATCTGAGACATTAGGCATACCATAATCAGACACATTTCTTAACGTTAAAACCTCTTGCGACTCTAAAATCTCCAAGCCTTGTAAAATTCTCTCTTTTTCGAGACCAACCATCATCACTGATGCTTCTTCCATTGCTTCTGGTCTTTCATGAGCTTCTCTAATGTTTAATGCTTTAAACCCTAATATCGATGATTCCTCACTAATTGTACCGCTATCACTTAATACAGCTTTCGCGTTGATCTGAAGTTTAACATAATCATTGAATCCAAGAGGTTTCATGGTTCTGATCAGCGGGTTGAACTTAATTCCTTTGTTTTCAATCATCTTCCTGGTTCTAGGATGAGTACTTATTATGATCGGTATATTATACTTCTCAGCTATTGTATTCAGACTTTCTACTAAATTTAAAAAATTCTTTTCTGAACTGATATTTTCTTCTCTATGAGCAGATACAACGAAGTATTCTCCCTCAGCCAGTTCATTCTTAACCAGTACATCAGAGTTTTCAATATCAGCTTTCCTCGAGTTAAGAACCTCAAACATAGGACTTCCAGTTTTAATGATCCTATCAGCTGGTAAACCTTCTCTTAGTAGGTATTCTCTCGCAATATCGCTATAAGTCAGATTAATATCTGCAGTATGATCTACGATCTTCCTGTTTGTTTCCTCCGGGACTCTCTGGTCAAAACATCTATTTCCCGCTTCCATATGGAAGATAGGTATATGCCTTCTCTTAGCAGCGATTGCACACAGACAGCTATTAGTATCTCCTAAGACAAGAAAAGCATCTGGGCAAACTTCCTCAAGAATAGGATCTATTTTCACTAAAATATTTCCAATTGTCTCAACAGCTGTACCTGTAGCTGCATTCAGGAAAAAGTCAGGTTTTTTCAAGTTAAAGTCATTAAAAAACACTTCATTCAATTCATAATCATAGTTTTGTCCCGTATGTACAAGTATATGTTCTATGGCTTCAGACTCTTCCAATTTATTGATTACTGCTGACAGCCTTATAATTTCGGGACGAGTACCCACAACAGTCATAACTTTAAGTTTTTTCATTCTATACCTCCAGAAAATATGTATCCGGTTTATTGGGATCAAATTGTTCGTTTGCCCACATAACCGTTACCATATCAGTATTACCCAAATTTTCAATATTATGCGTATACCCTGTCGGTATATCCACAACTTCTAGTTTTTCTCCACTAACTACATATTCAATAATCTCGTGAGAATCGATTTTCCTGAATCTAATCACGCCTAGTCCACTCACGACTAAAAATTTTTCATTCTTTGTGTGATGCCAGTGATTCCCCTTAGTAATTCCGGGCTTCGACACATTAATCGATACTTGTCCTCTTTCGGGTGTTTTAATGAATTCTGTAAAAGAACCTCTATGATCTGTATTCATCTTCAGATCATAGCTAAATCTATCAGTTGGTAAATAGCTTAAATAAGTGCTATAAAGTTTTTTTGTGAAGCTCTCCGACATATCAGGAATAGTTCTGTCTTCTCTACTGTTTTTAAATGAATTAAGCAGGTCTACGATTCCTCCAAGTGTAACATTATGGACAGTTTTAACTTCACAGAATTGTCCATTTTTCGATTCATTTCCATCAAGAGCAGAGATTAACTCTTCAACTACATCATCAATATAGACAAGACTCATCTTAACACATGGATCATTCACCTGTATTGGCTGATCACGTGCAATATTATGGCAGAAAGTAGCTACTGCACTATTGTAGTTAGGTCTACACCATTTTCCGAATACATTAGGAAATCTGTACACCAGGACTTTTGATCCGGTGTCTTCACTATACTTAAACAGCAGATTTTCACCTGCTTTCTTACTTTCACCATAAGGATTATCTAGTTCCGCTTGAATTGAAGAAGATACCATAATCGGACATCTGTTGTTATGCTTCAACAGTGTTTCTAGAAGAACTGAAGTGAAACCGAAATTTCCCTCCATATACTCAGACGGGTCCTCTGGACGATTGACACCAGCCAGATGGAAGATGAAATCTGTATCCTGACAGAATGTGTCAAGTAACATGATATCAGTGTCCTTATCAAACTCATATATTTCATTATAATTTCTGTTCTTCAGCTCGGCAATTAAGTTCTTGCCGATAAAACCATTGGATCCTGTGACGAGTATTTTCATTATCTGTTCCAACTTTCCAGCTGTTCCTTAACATAGTCAAGCTGCAGTAATCTTTCCTTAACCTGCTCTACAGTAAGCCTCTCAGTATTATGAGAATTATATTCATCCTCTGAAGATAACTGTTTGTCGCCTTCTACAAAATACTTATCATAATTCAGATCTCTCTTATCCGCAGGTACCCTATAGAATCCGCCCATATCTTTTGCAACTACATTTTCTTCTTTAGTCAGCAGTGTTTCATATAGTTTTTCCCCATGACGGGTACCAATCACTTTAATCTCGTTAGGTGCATTGAACAATTCTTTTACAGCCTGAGCAAGATCACGTATAGTTGATGCTGGTGACTTCTGAACCATAATATCCCCTGCTTCAGCGTTCTCAAACGCGAACACGACTAACTCAACTGCCTCATCAAGACTCATTAAAAATCTTGTCATATTTGGATCAGTAACAGTAAGTGGCTGGCCGTTCTTTATCTGTTCGATGAATAGTGGAATTACTGATCCTCTAGATGCCATCACATTACCGTAACGAGTTCCACAAATTAATGTTTTGCTAGAGTCAACCGTCTTTGCTTTAGCAACGAATACCTTCTCCATCATTGCCTTAGAGATACCCATTGCATTGATCGGGTAAGCCGCCTTATCTGTTGATAAACAGATAACCTTTCTTACTCCCATTTCCACTGCACCAGTCAAGACATTGTCTGTTCCTAGCACATTTGTCTTTACCGCTTCTAATGGGAAGAATTCACATGAAGGTACTTGCTTCAGAGCTGCAGCATGAAAGATATAATCTACTCCATGCATCGCGTTTTTAACACTTGCCAGATCTCTGACATCACCAATATAAAACTTGATTTTATCATCATGATAGAGCTTTCTCATATCATCCTGTTTCTTCTCATCTCTTGAGAATATTCTTATCTCTTCAATGTCTGTATCAAGGAATCTTCTAAGAACTGCGTTTCCAAAAGATCCTGTACCCCCTGTGATGAGTAATTTTTTTCCTTTAAACATATCTCTTTCTCTCCTCTTAAGTAATGATTTAACGAATCTATAAATTTTTCTTTAGCAAAGTTATTTTTGTAGTAATCATAGGAATTCTTTCCAAATGATTCTACACATTCAGGGTTTTCAATGTATTGAAGCATTTTTTCACTTAGTCCAACATAATCTCCACTTTCAACGCAGAGTCCAGCATTTGAGAGTTCAATAATTTCTTTAGTATCATAAGAAATTGCTCCCATAATCGCTTTTCCTTTGGCCATATAAGTCTGTAGCTTCCCTGGAATTGTTCTACCAATGAATCCTTCATTTTTCAAAGTTATGATACATACATCAGTATCACGATATATACTGTTCATTTCTTTATGAGATTTTCTTCCGTGGAAAATAAAGTGGTCTGTCAATCCACACTCCTCAACCATCGCTTTAATATTCTCTTGGTTAGATCCACTTCCAACAATATTGATGATGAATTTATTAGCTTTTATGATTTCAGCCGCTCTAACAATGGTTTCCACATCTTGAACTAAACCGATGTTGCCTGCAAAAGTAAATGATATGGATTTGTAGTCTTTCCTTAGAACAATATTGTCACTAACATCTTCCTCATCAGTGTATTGCGGCAAAAATGCAATTTTATCATCGTTCAATCCAATTTCAGAAACTAAATAGTCCTTGAATGAAGGTGAGGAAGTTAAAACATAATCTGCACCATGATAGATTTTCCTGCTCATTTTACGAATTATACTAAAAATCGGTGAGCTTTCATTAATATTCATAGCTTTTACCGATTCGGGCCAGAGATCAAGAGTATAAAGCAAACTCCTGATTTTATGTTTTTTCGCATAGACAAGACCTGGTACGAACATGGTAATAGGAGAAGTCTGGAATGAGAAAACAATATCGTACTTTTCTCTCATAAATAATGCATAAATGGATCCTGATAGAACATAAGACATATAATTCAGGCTACGGAAAACAGGTCCTTTTCTTCTGGAAATTATCGGGACTCTTATCACTTCTGCCCCGAAATAATCTTCTCTTCTCTTCTTGAAAAATCGATATTCTTCAGGTACTCTGCCTAAATCATAATCAGGAAGGCCTGTTATGACTTTTACTTCGTTCTCTTTAGCTAATTCCTTAACGATATCATTTATTCTGAAGTTGTCAGGATAAAAAACTTGTCCAACTATAAGTATTTTCATATCCCTCTCCTCTCTGATTATTTTCCGTTTAAAGAGAAAAATGTATGCAAGATTATCTTTGTATCAAACAATATACTAATATTATTCTTGTAATACAGGTCTAACTTTAATTTTTCTCTTTGATCACATGTATCACGAGCGATCACCTGAGCCCAACCAGTTAACCCTGGTTTTAGCTTATCAATCTGAAACGCTTTTCTCAAATCGATAATTTCGCCTTCATTAGGTATAAATGGTCTGGGTCCTACAAAAGACATTTCACCTTTAAGAATATTTAGTAACTGAGGTAATTCGTCTAAACTTGTGCGCCTGAGTAATTTTCCAAATTTCGTAACATATTCGTTATTATCAATATCTCGGGCTGCTTTATTAGGAGCATCTGTTTTCATAGTTCTAAATTTAATTATTTTAAAAGGTTTACTATCTTTCCCCAATCTTTCTTGGGCAAAAAGAATCGGTCCCTCAGAAAAAATCTTTAACAGTACTGCTATAATGACCAAAATTGGAGCTAACCCAATTAAAAGAGCAACTGCAAAGAAAACATCTAGGAGTCTTTTGACAAAGTTATAGTTACACATAATTACCTCTACATCAAATTCATAAATTATTCATCTTGATAAATTCAATTTATATTTTAACATAAAATCTATACATTACCTATCCCAAAGTGTTGATTCCTTTTTTTTTTTCTTGAAGCCTTAATTGTAAAAGTAACTTCCGGTTAGGAGAAAGAATAATGATGAAGTGGAAG
>NZ_DAMBTF010000042.1:0-12277 GCF_032054185.1 Proteiniclasticum sp. | reverse complement strand
ACGCCCCTTGTGGACTTTCACCACAGTCAGACGGCATGCCCGTCATACTTAAAAAAACCTTGAGAATAAATCCCAAGGTTTCTGACAATTCTTATTAATTCCTCTTACTGTAGTTCTTCGGAATCTGCAAGAGCTGCATATGCCTCGGATACCTTCTGGAATTCATCTTCTGCAAGGAAGACCAGTTCTCCATCTTCACCCTCAACTCTTAGTGGGGTAACTGTCTCATCCCCGTTCATCACAAGAATGTATACCTGACCTTCTACTTCGAATTCATCCACTATAGGATATTCTTCTGTAGTACCATCTTCATTTTCGAATGTCACCATGTGTGCATGATCATGGTCATGGTCATGTCCGTGGTGGTCGTGATCGGATCCGCATCCGCATCCTTCTGTATCATCTGAACAGCAGGACCCTGCGTTATCGTTTCCTCCGCAGCACTCGGAATCCTTATTCTCATTTCCTCCACAGCAGCAGCTTGAGACTACTTCTTCATTGTGGTTTTCATTTATTGTATTTGTCATTTTATTCCTCCATATAAGTTAATCAATTTATTCTATCACAAAATCTCAGATATCAAAATTAATTTTAAAATCTTTCGTGAAACTAACGGTTGATTACAGACGAGATAGGTGGGATGACCTGCTTCTTACGGGATAGAATTCCAGGAATATATACTGAATTTCCCTTCATCTGAACACCGAAGGCCTTATTGATCACATCTTTCTGCTTTCCGACGACAATCAGTTCGGAACCTTCCTTGTAGATATCGGTAACGATGAGAAGCTGAAGACTGAATCCTTCATCTTTAGTCATCTGTTCCATGGAGGCGATTATGGTGTCTTTAAGATCATCCAGTGATTCTGCATCCATGGTGTATACCTGCGAAACACCGATCTTGCTGTTGTCGTAGGTGAAAACCTTGAAGTCCTGCTTGAGGATTTCCTCAGGTGTTTTGCCCGCAAGGGAAGTGCCATACTTGAACATTTCAAGCGCGAAATCCTCTACGTCGATATCTGCGATCTTTGCGAGTCTTTCAAGAACCAGCCTATCTACATTTGTAGATGTTGGAGACTTGAAGAGGAGCGTATCGGATATGATCGCAGCAGCCAGCAGTCCTGCTGTTTTCTTTGAGGGTCTGATCCCGTTTTCAAAGAAAATATTGGCCACTATGGTCGAGGTGCTTCCTACAGGTTCGTTTCTGAAGAAGATCGGTGTTGTGGTTGCAACATCCGCTACTCTGTGGTGATCGATGATTTCAAGGATTTCCGCTTCGTTCAGACCTTCAACCGACTGACCTTTTTCATTATGATCCACAAGAATCACTTTCTTCTTCTTTTCGGAAATAAGATGGAATCTGGAGATGGTTCCAATGACTTTACTTTCCTCATTTACAACCGGATAGCTTCTGAATCTGGTTTCAGCCATGGTGTTTCTTATGTCACCGATATAATCATCGGAAGAGAAGTAGATGATGTTATCCTTTGTCATGACATAACTCACAGGTACAGCCTGAGAGATGAGCCTTGAGGAGGTATAGGTATCATAAGGCGTTGAAATGATTGTTATTCTGTTTTCTTCAGCCTTTGCAAGCAGATCTTCATCGATTTCTCCAGAACCTGTAATAATGATGAGGGATACCTTTCTTTCAATTGCACCTTCAAGAGCTTCACGTCTGTTTCCGGTGATGACGATATCGCCTTCCTCTATGATTTTGCTGACTTCATCAGGCGAGGCAGAAAGGGCATAGATCTTTCCGTAAAAATGCTTTCTGTCTTTATCCAGATGAACCATCTGACCTGTCAGTGTATCCAGGAGATTGTTCACAGTGACCTTGGATTTTCCAAGTATCATATTGTCCCATACATCCATATAGCTTTCTGTGACATTTGAAACAGATACCACACCGCTTAGTGTTTCGTTTTCATCTACTACGGGAAGGCTCTTGATGTTATTCATTCTCATGATGTTCCAGGCCATTTTAAGCGTGATGTCCGAAGCGATCGGAGCAATCTTGTCGATATTCAGATCGCTGACCTGGAGTCTGACATTTTCGATATATTGAGGTGCGTCCACACCAAAATAAGCCAGAATGAAATAGGTCTCTCTGTTGATTTCACCCAATCGTACTGGGATATACTTTTCATTGCCTGTTTTATTTTTATATTCGGCATAAGCCAGAGCTGCACAGATAGAATCGGAATCCGGATTTCTATGGCCGGTGATATAGACAGTGTCCTTCATTTTTACCTCCTAGTCATCCCATAAAAGAAGTTATTAAACAGGATGAACATTTAATCTCATTATAATACTAGATAGGAAAGAAGCCTGCAACTTGATGTAGCAGACTTCTATGACTATTTTCTTTTATACTGAACTTGTCTTTTGGGCATTGGTGCATCGATCTTGAACAGATCTTTCCTTGTTGTGACATTTCTGATGTTCTTCACTTCAAGCACTTCACTTGATTCGGAACCCTTCTTGCCCTTGAGTGCCTGGACAAGAATGACATTACCCTGGTTTACGGCAATGAAATCAGGCTTCTTGAACCATCTCTTCGCTTTATAGATACTTCTGACCACAGTCTTTGATCCTTCAGGCTTCAAAATGATTGTTGCTGTAAGCACATTGAAAAGCCACAGATATTTTTTCTCTTCCACCTTGATTGACAGCACAGTACCGTAAGCCTGAGTGATTCTGTCTCCATATTTCTTCATATAATTATCCGCATAGTACTTTTGTAATTTATCCTTAAACCCCATTATATAAACTCCTTTATGCTTGATTGCTACACTATATTATAGCATAATCCCGAAAAAAGTATATTAGAAATTCCCTGAGAAATCAAGGGTTTTATTCAGCCCCACATCCTGACGGTTTTCCCGCTTTATGTGTAGGATTGATTCAGGCTGAAATTCCTTGATCCCTGTGGTTCACATTGTACAATAATCTATGATAAAATGGAGTGTAAATAGATGAGGAGGTAATTTGATATGGATAAAATCAGTTTAGCCAAGCATATCGATCATACATTGCTTAAGCCTGACGGTACAGAGGCAGAACTTATCAGACTTTGTGAAGAGGCTAAGGAACATGGTTTCTTCAGTGTATGCATCAATCCAAGCAATATCGAAAAAGCAAAGGAACTGTTAGATGGTACAGACACCAAAATCTGTACAGTTGTAGGGTTCCCATTAGGACAGATGACAACAGAGGCAAAGAGCTATGAAACCAAAGAAGCTGTATTTCTTGGTGCAGAAGAAGTGGATATGGTCATCAATATCGGAAAACTTAAAGATAAGGATTATGACTATGTACTGGAAGACATCCGTGCAGTTGTTCTAGCAGCTGGCGGCGTACTGACCAAAGTCATTATCGAAACCTGTCTGCTTACCGATGAAGAAAAGGTAAAAGCATGCGAGCTGGCAAAAGATGCAGGAGCTGACTTTGTCAAGACCTCTACCGGTTTCTCTAAGGCTGGTGCAACCAAGGAAGATATTGCCCTCATGAGAAAAACTGTGGGACCTGAAATGGGTGTCAAAGCGTCAGGTGGCATCAGGACACTAGAGGATGCGATGACCATGATTGAAAATGGAGCCACGAGACTTGGTTTATCTGCAAGTGTTGCCATTCTGAATGAATTAGGCTGATATCGGTATTTAGGCAGGTCTGAGTGAATTTTTGGTGAAGGGTGATGACAATGTACAGAGACGTAATAGATGGAGACAAACTGAAAAGACTTCTGCCAGATCTTCCTGATGACTTGTCTGATATCAGACTTGAGATTTTTGTTCGTGAATTTTCGGATGATACGGCGAAAATTGAAGAAGTGCTGCAGAAAATCAAAAAGAGAGTAGGACGCACTTCGTATCTTGGAAAAGAAAAGGAAGTTTTCTTTTTTGAATCAGATGAACTGAATGATGATATGAGAAAACCTCTGATCTCAAAATTAAAGGAACTTGGGTATACTGCCGATCTTAAGGAAGGTGCCCGAGGGAATGTAGTGATTACCCTCAGCTGGAAAAACAGCTGAAATGAAGTCAGGCAGAAAGAATCAACTTTCTGCCTGACTTGTTTTTTTACCTTTTCTTAGACCTGTTACGATATGAGATGATCACGCCCGCCAGCACATTACCGAGAATGACGGCAGTGATCATGAAGATGAAGATGAGATAGGCGAGAGGCATAAATCCTTCCAGGTTACCGTAATACATACGGTAGATCAGATAAGGAATAATAAAGACTCCAGCAATGGAGGGTAGAAATCGCAGTATCTTGCTTTTCGTGAAGAAAGCGATGATCACACTGTAGAGCGCACCGCCGAAAATAAACAGCAGCATAAGCAGAATCAGTCTTAAATTTGAATTATCCATATTATCAGCTCCAATATATCAATTGTTTGACAAAGTAGTCTCATTATATCAAATATCAGTTTGATTTCAAAAATACTTCATAGTATTAATATAAACTTAAACAATTGGTTAAAACTAGTCATCTATTTTCAAGTACAATATAAAAAAGAGAAGAAGGGAGTCCTGCTTATGAATGATCGAGAGCTGAAAAAAATGGAAGGAAGATGGTTTTTGCAGTACTCTGGATGTCCACTTTGGAAAAGAGGAAATACCGATACCATTTCATTTAACTATGAACTGATCTATAGAGGTGAGGAACTGGTGCTCAAGGAACAGGTGGAATTTCGGAAAAATGGAAAGATGAAAATGAAGCGTGGATATGAGGTGCCTAAGGAAGGAACGAACATCCTTGAATGGAGAGGAGTAGGGATGAACAGACTTTTCCGCAACCGCTCCAAAGTGCTGTACAACGATGAGGGCATCCTCATTATGTGGTTTGAAAAGACCATGTCCACACCGGAATCTATAGATGTGCTCACAAAAAAGAAGCATCTAAGCGGTGGAGAAAGTGCCTATATCTTCAGTCTCCTGGATAAGATTGATGGTTCAGACAAATACATGAATGAGCTGGAATCTGTAAACATCCTTTAGATTAGTGCACCTGACAATTAATTGAAAATTTCGTCAATAGCTGAATAAAGCTTGTATTAATGCCATTTATACTTTAAAATATAAGTATCATTAATAATAAATACAACAAGGGGGCAAACCATATGAAGACTTACATTTACGCAAGAAACATTACACTTACAGACGGTTTAAAGGAGGCAGTCGAGAACAAACTGAACAGACTTGACAAGTACTTCAATCAACCGGTGGAAGCCCGAGCCACATTAAGTGTGACGAAAATGGATCAGATATTCGAAGTGACGATTCCTTTCGGAAGTGTTTTATTAAGAGCAGAAGAATCCAGTGATGATATGTATAAGTCCATTGATCTTGTACAGGATAAACTGGAAAGACAAATCAGAAAATATAAAACCAAAATTGAGAGAAAAGCTGGTGACTCATCTGTCAGATTCAATGACACAGCATTTGTAAGAGATGAAGAAGCCGATGATGACTCACCTAAAATCGTGAGAACAAAGAAAATTTCAATGAAACCAATGTCAAAGGAAGAAGCTGTACTCCAGATGGAACTTCTCGGACATAGTTTTTATGTATTTGAAGACACCGATGGAGAAACGAGTGTAGTTTATAAAAGAAAAGACGGAAATTATGGTCTCCTTGAAAGAGAAGAGGAATAAAAACATATCAAAATGGAGCATCGAAAGATGCTCCATTTAAATTCGGAAAAAACACTCCTTGCATTTAACCTTCAGTTAATGAAACAAGGCTAAAATGACAATTGAATGTTAAGTATCAGCCAATGTAGAGAAGTCTAAATATTGATATATGTTGTGGATAAGTGCTATAATATTATCTGTGCCATTATACCTTCATTGAATAAGAAGGGAAAATGCTGGTATATAAGGATATTTAGAATTTAAATAATAATTTGGAGTTGAAAAAATGGGATTATTTGATAAGGTTTTTGGAACCTATAGTGAGCGGGAAGTAAAAAGAGTAGAACCCCTTGCTGACAAGGTGGAAGCCCTAGATGCGCAATATCAGAACCTGACAGATGAAGAGCTTCGCGCAAAAACTGCTGAATTCAAGGAAAGACTTGAAAAGGGTGAAACTCTTGATGATCTTCTGCCTGAAGCGTTTGCTACGGTAAGAGAAGCTTCCTGGAGAGTGCTGAAAATGAAGCACTTCCGAGTACAGATCATCGGCGGTATCATTCTCCATCAGGGAAGAATCGCAGAAATGAAGACCGGTGAAGGTAAAACCCTTGTAGCTACACTGCCTTCCTATCTTAATGCACTTGGCGGCAAGGGTGTCCATGTCGTCACTGTCAATGACTATCTGGCATCAAGAGACAGAGACTGGATGGGACAGATTTTTGAATTTCTAGGTCTTACCTGTGGTGTCATCATACATGGACTGAGCAATGAACAGAGAAAAGAAGCCTATAACAGCGACATCACCTATGGAACAAACAACGAATTCGGATTTGACTATCTGAGAGACAACATGGTTGTCTATGCCGAAAGAAGAGTGCAGAGAGAACTGAACTTCGCCATCGTGGATGAAGTCGACTCGATCCTCATAGATGAAGCTAGAACACCGCTGATCATTTCCGGACAGGGCGATAAGTCCACGGAGTTCTACAAAGTGGCTGATTTCTTCGTCAAAAAACTGAAAAAGGAAGAACATTTCACTGTAGATGAAAAGGCTAAATCCGTTGTTCTTACAGAAGAAGGTGTTAAAGAAGCTGAAACAGTATTCCATCTGGAAAACTATGCAGAGCCGAAAAACATGGAACTTCAGCATCATGTCACTCAGGCTCTGAAGGCGAATTACCTGTTTAAAGTGGACAAGGATTATATGGTCAAGGACGGAGAGGTCATCATCGTAGACGAGTTCACAGGACGTCTCATGGAAGGTAGAAGATATTCCGACGGACTTCACCAGGCAATTGAAGCCAAGGAAGGCGTAAAAGTCGAAAGAGAATCCAAAACCCTTGCGACCATCACTTACCAGAACTATTTCAGAATGTACAAGAAACTCTCCGGTATGACCGGTACTGCTTTGACAGAAGAAGCGGAGTTCAGACATACCTATGGGCTCGATGTTATCGTCATTCCAACCAATATGCCGATAACAAGAAATGACCAGCCTGATCTCATCTACAGAAATGTACAGGCGAAATACAAGGCTGTCGTTGAGGAAATCAAGGAAGCCTATTCAAGAAGACAGCCGGTTCTTGTAGGTACAACTTCCATCGAAAAGTCTGAATACCTCTCAACACTTCTTAAGAAGAACGGTATTCCTCATGAAGTGCTTAATGCAAAGTATCATGAGAAGGAAGCGGAGATTGTTTCCGGTGCCGGTGAGCCCGGATCCATCACCATAGCAACCAACATGGCCGGTAGAGGTACCGACATCAAGCTTGGCGAACATGTTACAGAACTCGGCGGGCTGAAAATAATCGGTACAGAAAGACATGAATCAAGACGTATCGACAATCAGCTTAGAGGACGTTCAGGTAGACAGGGAGATCCCGGAGAATCAAGATTCTATCTTTCCCTTGAAGATGATCTCATGAGAATCTTCGGTTCTGAGAAACTCTTCGGTATGATCGATAATATGGGACTGGGAGACGATGCCATCGAATCCAAAATGGTCACAAAATCCATCGAGAATGCACAGAAGAAAGTGGAAGGAAACAACTTTGACACCAGAAAGACTCTGCTTGGTTATGATGATGTCATGAATATGCAAAGAGAAGTCATCTACGGACAGAGACAGATGGTTCTTGAAGGTAAGGATCTGAAGGAAAATATCCGTGCCATGCTGCAGAACGTGGTTTCTACAGCTGTTCAGCTTCATCTTTCAAACGGATCGGAAAGAGAAGAGGGGATGAAGAATCTCATCACCTATATGGAAGATCTTTTTGTTCCGCACAATACACTGAATGAAGAAGAACTTCTCAAGATGAGCAATCAGGATGTCGAAGACATGCTGTATAACATCGGAGTCGATATCCATGAAGAAAAGGAAAAGGAAATCGGCGAGCAGATCAGAGAAATCGAACGTGTCATCCTGCTTAAGGTAGTCGATACCAAATGGATGGAGCACATCAATAATATGGACCACCTGAAGAGAGGAATCGGACTGAGAGCCTACAAGCAGCAGGATCCGGTACAGGCTTATCAGTTTGAAGGTTCAGAGATGTTTGATGAGATGATCAGATCCATCAATGATGACACCATCAAGTACATTCTTCATATTACCGTTAGAAAAGAAGAGAAAATCGAACGTGAAGAAGTTGCCAAAGAGACCTCGACCAATCAGGACAATACGCTGAAGAAAAAGCCCGTAACGAAGGAAACTCGTGTAGGCAGAAATTCACCATGTCCTTGCGGAAGTGGAAAGAAGTATAAAAACTGTCACGGATTAGAGAAATAAGAAAACACAAATAGACTTGGGCAACCAGGTCTATTTTGAAATGAGATGAATACAGAAAATCAGAGACAAGGAGTGATAATCATGTTGCCTAAAATGCAGGAAGCGGTCAATGAACTGAAAGGCTTTAAAGAATCACTGGATGAAATCCGGGTGTCACTTTGACATCGAATCTTTATCCAGGAGAAGAGAAGAACTGATTTTTAAGATGCAGGAGCCCAGTTTCTGGAATGATCTGGAAAATGCGAGAAGCATTACCCAGGAAGAGAAAAATATCGAGTCTACTATAAAGGAATATCATGGACTGAATGCGCGTGTTGAAGATGCGCTGACCATGATTGAACTTTCGGAAGAAGACGAAAGCATGGCACAGGAAATTCTATCTGAAGTCAGGGACCTCAGAAAAGGTGTTGAAGCCATGCACCTTCGTGTGCTGCTTTCAGGAAAATATGACAACAGTGATACCATCCTGACATTAAAGAGCGGTGTGGGTGGAACAGATGCACAGGACTGGACAGCAATGCTTCTTAGGATGTATACCAGATGGGCGGAGAAGAAGGGCTATCATGTGGAGGTTATGGATATCATTGAAGGAGACGAGGCGGGTATCCGTGATGCTTCATTAAAAATTTCGGGACCCTATGCCTACGGTTACCTTAAAGCGGAAAAAGGAATCCATAGACTCGTCAGAATTTCACCCTTCAACTCCAGCGGCAAAAGGCAGACAAGTTTTGCTTCCGTTGAGGCTGTTCCGCTTCTGAAAGATGACAGTGAAGTGGTCATCAAGGATGATGAGCTTCGTATCGATACTTACAGAAGTACAGGGGCCGGCGGACAGCATGTCAATACGACAGATTCCGCGGTAAGAATCACACATCTTCCTACAGGAATCGTCGTCACGTGCCAGAATGAACGAAGCCAGATTCAGAACAGAGAAACCGCTATGAAAGTCCTTAAAGCAAAACTGGTCGAACTGAAAGAAAGACTGAACAAAGAAAAGATTGAAGATATCACAGGGGAAATGAAAGACGTGGGCTGGGGAAGTCAGATCAGAAGCTATGTCTTCAATCCGTATAATCTTGTCAAGGATCACAGAACTCTTGCAGAAGATGGGAATGTGGACAGCGTCATGGATGGAGATATCGATCTCTTCATCAGTGAATATCTGAAACAAATGAGCAACGGCAGCCTGAAGGCGGATTAGGAGATAAGATGAATATATTAGATAGAATTTCAAGAGAACTCAGTATTTCAATGAACCAGGTAGAGGGGACGGTCAAGCTTCTAGATGAAGGCGCTACAGTACCGTTTATTGCGCGATACCGTAAAGAAGCTACAGGTTCGCTGGAAGATCATGTCATTCGTGATCTTCAGGAGAGGCTGGAATACTTAAGAGGACTCGAACAGAAGAAGTCGGACATTCTTAGACTGCTTACCGAGCAGGGGAATCTGACTGATGAACTCTCAAGAGATATCGATAAATCTGAAACAGTAACAAGGCTTGATGATATCTACCTTCCTTTCAGGCCAAAGAAAAGAACTAGAGGGACCATTGCAAGAGAGAAGGGACTTCTTCCCTTAGCTGAGGCTGTTCTTGCAGGAGAAAAGAACATCCGGGAAAAAGCAGGTGAGTTTATCACCGATGAAGTGATGAATGCTGATGAAGCAATTAAACTGGCCATGGATATTCTGTCTGAGAATATGTCCGAAGACGCGGATCTGAAAGGCATGCTCAGAAATGTCGTCGTGAAAACCGCTGAAATCAGAACCCAGGGCGACAAGGAAAATACACCATATGAAATGTATTATGATCGTACGGAACCGGCGATTAGAATGCCAAGCCACAGAGTCCTTGCCATCAATCGCGGTGAAAAAGATGGAATACTTAAAGTGAATGTCAGTGTGGATGAAACTCGTGCACACCGTGCGTTAAAAGAGCGATACAGAACAGGAACCGAGGAATGCGACGCGCTTATAGATACAGCTGCTTCCGATGCACTGAAGAGACTGATCATTCCTTCTCTTGAGCGTGAACTGAGAAACACACTCACTGAAAGGGCTGAGAACTCTTCCATCGATGTGTTCAAGGAAAACCTTAAATCACTACTTCTTCAGCCGCCGGTCAAAGGTTACAGCGTCATGGGATATGATCCGGGCTTCAGAACAGGCTGCAAAGTTGCAGTTCTTGATGAAACCGGGAAATATCTGGACAATGCAACCATATATCCTACGGTACCAAGGCAGGACATCAAAGGCAGTAAAAGAATTCTTCGCGAACTCATTAAAAAGTACAATGTACAGGTAATCTCATTAGGAAACGGGACAGCATCAAGAGAATCGGAACTGGTACTCATGGAACTGATTGAAGAACTGAAAGAGGAAAACATAGATGTTTCCTATGTCATCACCAACGAAGCAGGAGCCTCCGTATATAGCGCTTCCAAACTTGCCAACGAAGAATATCCGGATCTTGATGTCACAATCAGAGGGGCCATCTCCATAGCCAGGCGCTTACAGGATCCACTGGCAGAACTGGTGAAGATCGATCCGAAATCAATTGGTGTAGGACAGTACCAGCATGATATCACAAAGAAAAAGCTTGATGCATCACTTTCCGGTGTTGTAGAAGATACCGTAAATAAGGTCGGGGTAGACCTTAATATGGCAACTCCAGCGCTGCTTTCCTATGTGGCAGGAATCAACAAAACCATTGCAGAAAATATTGTGAGCTATCGTGATGAAGCTGGTAAATTCACTTCCAGAAAAGAGCTGAAGAAAGTCAAAAGACTGGGTGATAAGGCATTTGAACAGTGCGCAGGATTTCTCAGAATACATGAAGGAAAAGATATACTGGATGCTACTGGAGTGCATCCTGAATCCTATGCCGAAGCCTATCAGATTCTCAAAGAACTGGGTTATGAGAAGAAGAAGCTCAATGTACAGGAGCTTCAGGACATTGATGAAAGAGCGAAGAATTTCGGGATTGATGCTCTTTGCAGTCTGACCGGACTTGGTGAGCCAACAGTCAGAGATATTATAAGAGAACTTCAGAAACCGGGACGAGATCCTCGTGAAGATCTGCCGAAGCCTGTCTTCAGAAAAGGCGTCATCGATCTGAAAGATCTGACTGAAGGAATGATTCTTTCCGGCGTGGTCAGAAATGTTTCAGATTTTGGTGCATTCATCGATATCGGTGTGCATCAGGACGGTCTGGTCCATAAGAGTGAACTTTCAAACAGATATATCAGCAATCCGCTGACCTTTGTCAGATCCGGGGATGTGGTAGATGTTAAGGTCCTATCAGTAGATCTGAAGAGAAAACGGATCAGTCTGACCATGAAGGGTCTGAATAAGGACATCAGCACAGAAAAAAACTAGAATTCATTTAAAAAGCAGGAACATCAATCTGTTCCTGCTTTTTAATGTCTTCAGAATCTGTCCTGAAGCTGGTGTAGTATCTGTCTGAATTCGTCTCTGTCAATATTTCCAAGTTTTCCTCTGAAGGAATTAAGATAACAGATGAGGCTGTCATTCGTGCTATCGTCTGTGATCTTTTTGAGGTGTGATATGGTTCTTCGAAGCCATTTTGATAGTTCATCATAAGTAGTGGAATAATAAGATTCCTTATACATTCCATAAGGATAGGTGATGGTGAATGTATCGAGGAGCTGGATTCCTTCTTCCAGAATTTCTGATTCGATTACGGATTTCATAGCATATTCCCCCTGCAGTTAACAGAAATTGCGTCTATAGTGTATATTATCTGCTGTTTTCTAATTCATTTTACCATATCACTGCTAGTGTAAAATTATTGTAGGAAAAATAAAAGAGAATAGAACCCCGTATGATAT
>NZ_DAMBTF010000041.1:0-12329 GCF_032054185.1 Proteiniclasticum sp. | reverse complement strand
AAGTATCGGTGGACTCCAAAGAGATATCAGTGGAATCATATGAGTGAAATAATCACAGCCTTTATATTATAGTGGTTCAAAGCGAAATTCGAATATTGTAAATATCAAAAACTCACTATTCTTCAAATCTACTTATTATTTTGATTTGTATGTTCTTCATATGAATCTACAACCTTTTTTTGAATCACGCCGATAGAATAGATACGGTGAACCGTATCACAAGTAACGGTGTAGGGTTTGTACAAACAGTATAATAAACAGTGTAGATTGATGAGGAGATTCTATACACTCTTTCAAACCGTCAATAGAATTCTTATCTACCGACCTGTTATTTTTCTTCGATGCAATACCATAAGCGGATTGCCTTAAACGTTTTATTCTCTTAAAGTATGAAGTTTTTCTCCAAAATGTCGATTGACTGTAAATTTATTGCATGATACAATATTTATGTAATACATTGTAATACAGGGAGTCTGATTTACTTTTGTGGAGGTGTTAAAATGAGTACAATTTCACTAAGATTGAATGATAAAGATGATGCATTAATTAGAAAATATGCGGAGTTACATAATGTTGACTTATCTACGTTTATTAGACAGGCTGTAATAGAAAAAATTGAAGATGAATTTGATTTGACTTTGTTCGATAAAGTATGGGATGAAGAGCAGAATCAGGAAAGAATAAGCCATGAAGACTTGAAAAAGGAACTGGGTTTATGAGGTATAAAGTTGAATATACCAAAACTGCAGTCAAGCAACTAAAAAAAATGGATAAAAAGATTGCTGCTCTTATTCTTTCCTACATTGAGAATAAGCTTGTCAATTGTGAAAATCCAAGGGTGATTGGAAAAGTATTACAAGGCAACTTGGATGACAAATGGCGATATAGAGTAGGCGATTATAGGATCTTGGCAAAGATAGAAGATGAAAAAGTCATTATAACTGTAGTTGAAATTGGCCATAGAAGAGATATCTATCTCAAATAAGAACATGTTGCCAATTGAGATTGTATTCGATAGAAAATATCTAGGAGACATTAATGCAATGATGAAGCCGATTACAATGAAATGGTGGAAAAAGGGTTTTGAACATCAAACGATTTGAACAGTTTCCAAAAACGGGCGGACCACTGATCAATGTTATAGATATACCAAAAGATTACATGTATTTTGTCCTAGAGAATAATTGTGTATTCTATCGTCTGGAAAAAGAAACAGTAAAGATCATCCGAATCATAGATACAAGACATAATTATATCGACATTCTTTTGGCGATTGAAAAATGGACTCGGATTTCGGATTTTATGCGTTTCCTGGTGAAATAACTTATCAAGACATAAAAACATAAACGAGGTGAATAAATGATATTCGAGAAAATGATTCTCACGGTGATCACAATTCCTTTTATCGGAATACTGCTCTACAGCTTTTTTTATCCTGAAGATGTGCTGAAAAAGAAGTCTCCTCTTCACGAAGAAGCTGAGCTCACTCTGAAACCATCTATTATCCGATTCACAAAGTGGTCTTCACTGATTATCGCTATAGTGACTATTCTTCTTATGACGCTTTATTTATTCAGCTGATACCAGAAAAGCAGTTAAAAAAGTCAACTTGAATGGTAGATGGCAATATATTTTTCTGGCGTCAATAGGATCTTCGAAATGAAAAAAGATGAAAACTCATTATAGATGTACTTGAACTGGTCACACACAGAAATCTATCTAAATATAAAAAAGGTTAAATATATTTGCCCAAGAGAATTGATCAGCTGTTATTCATATGAATAGCTATATTAACGAATGATCCACCTAAGGTTTTATCACCTTAAGTGGATCATTTTTCGACTTATACTATGATAATCCATCAATTCAGATGACAGGTTTTCCAAAGTGCATCAGGACTCATCACGTGAGACAAGCAATCCCACAGCTAAAGCAGTGGATACTTGGATATGTACAATCCAGTCTGTTTCCAGAAGCTGGGTAAGGGCATACCATTTCCCCTTCTAAGACGTATATTTAGGATCTTAGGCTGGTAGATTGTGAACATCTCCTTTTAGTATAGCTCTGGTGAACTCTTCAATAATTTCCCGCGGTTTTCTCCATGTGAGGGGAGAGAAAAAGATTACTCTCAAGGATTAACTGGTACATCCTGCAACGGCTTAATCCACTTATTTATGTTCTATCCATACTTCATAATGATTAGAGTACTGCAAGCGCCGTGTAGTAAACATCTCCTCTCAGGAGATCAGACTCACATCAATTCCAGAAAGCTCTTCTTTTTGGATCTCTCCTGCCCATTCGAAGGCTTGCTTCGCTACGATGACTGCGATGACTTCATTGATGATTGCAGCTGCTGCAATGGTTCCCTGCAGCAGCACTGCAGAATCAGGATAGATGCCCTTTAAGGTAGAGACTGCTATAGCTGTGAATACAAGAGATACCCCGGAGTGAGGAAGTAGTGTAAGTCCCAGGTATTTTTTCACTGTGGCTGGCAGTCCGCTCAACTTGCCCCCTGCATATGCGCCTGAATATTTCCCCAGAGCTCTGGAGAGGATATAGACTGCTGTAAACATTCCTGCACCAAGGATCAGATGATAATCAAGTGGTGCTCCAAGGTTGAGGATAACCGTAAGTAATGATATACCCAGTACGGGACTGAACGCTTCCATAATATCTTTGAGTCTTTTTTCCGGTACAAGATTCGCAAATGTTGCGGAAAATGCCAGACCCATGAGCATGAAATTCATCATGGGCTTTGGAAGAAGTTCTCTATTTATATAAAGCCCGACAGAGGCAACTGCTAAAATAAGAAGAATCATCGTGAGAAGTGTCATCCATCTGGAAGTTTCAATCTTCAGCACTTTGCTGCCAAGGAGTCCGATCAGGCAGCCGATGACTATAGGAAGCACAATCATCAGGAAGAGCGTCAAAGGCAGTGACATCCCTCCTTTCCCTGTTGCTGAGAGAAGTGTGATTAAAGTAAAAAAGACGATGATCGCAACAATATCATCAAGAGCAGCCAGAGGAATCAGTGTTTTTGTCACTGGCCCCTGTGTCCTGAACTCCTTCACGATTGACAGTGCCGGTGCCGGGGCTGTAGCCAAAGCGATGCTGCCAAATACTGGTGCGAGAAGAAGGGTTGTTCCGGTGAAATGGAAGATGACACCAAAAGTGACTGTGACAGTCAGAAAGGTCCAAAGGGACTGAACAATTGTTGTGGTGACGATCTGTTTTCCGGATTTTTTCAGTTCTTTCATGACGAGCTCTGTACCAATCAAAAGCCCCATGGCACACTCAAGAATACTGAGAAGTGTCCTGTACCAGCTGCTGGACAAGAGACTGCTGTTTAAAAGTCCGAAAGCATGGGGACCGAGGATCATCCCTGCAAGAAGCCAGCCAAGTATTGCTGGCAGTTTCATCCTTGAGACGAGTTTTCCCATGAAAAAAGCCAGCACGACGCCGGCGGTAAGTCTGCCTATCAGTTCTAAAGTCATTTCATTACTCCTTTGTGATGCCGTGGAAAAGTAACGGCAGAAACTTCTTAAGCTTCTGCTCATGCTGATTGAATGCTTCATTCTCTTCCCCATGGTAGTTCTGCGAAAAATAGTAGTTGAACGATTCCTGAAACATCAGAAAGAACTCCATGGCTTCAGCCAGGGATACTTCCTCTCTGAGATGAACACCTTCAAGAATCCTTTCAAAGAGTTTGCGGTTATATACATCCAGTTCCTCTCTTAACTTGCTGATCTCCTCCATAAGATGTTTTGGCGGATGCAGCATAAATGAGCTGAAAAGTCCCATTCCGTCTGGGTTTCCTTCAAAGTATCTGTGACGAAGTTCAAGATAGCGTTTTATATCTTTCTCCGGTTCTCCAGAAAGATTTTCCTTTTCCCTTAGATATTCAACAAGACTGCTTACACATCGGTAAACACAGGAAAGATAGAGATCGTCCTTATCTTTAAAATAATGGTAAATGATACCCTTGGAGATTTCCCCATCTTTACTGATGGTATTGAGAGAGGCCTCAGAGTAGCTTTTTTCTCCAAACTCTTTCATGGCACTCTTTAATATCTGCTCCCGGGTCTTACTGTTTTTCTCTTCCCGTTTCATCATTTCACCACCTTTATATTTTCGACCACCTGGTCAATAATATAATGTTATCACATATTGACCGATGGGTCAATAACAGCAAACCCTGAAATCTGACTCATTCAGATTTCAGGGTTCATGAATTTTACCCTTTCGACGATTTGCCAACTTACGAGAAAAAAGCTCATGCTCTTTCTCCAAAGTGAACCTGTCGCCTTTGTCTTATTACTCAAGAATTATAAGGTTAGTCTGATTCCTTATCGATGGGATCATCGCATATCATTATATAAGAATATGTGAAACAGTATCTCTTAAGCTGGGCAGGACATCTGTTTCAAACCATGGATTCTTTTTCAGCCAGCCCAGATTCAACGGAGATGGATGAACTAGAGGAAAGTATTCAGGCAGATAGCGTCTAAAGTTTCTTACGGTTTCCGTGAGGCTTTTTTCTCTGTCTCTGCCAAGGTAATACTTCTGCGCATAGCTTCCGATGAGCACAATGGTTTCTATGTTCGGCATTTCCTCAAGAAGTATTGGATGCCACTTTTCCGCAAATCCTCTGCGTGGTGGAAGATCACCTGATTTCGCTTTTCCAGGGTAATAGAAATCCATGGGAAGATGCGCGATACAATCTGTACTGTAAAATACTTCCCTTGAAATGCCCAGCCACTCTCTAAGCCTGTCTCCGCTGAGATCATTCCAGAATACCCCTGATGCTTCAGCTTTCCTTCCAGGTGCCTGACCGACTATGACCATTTTTGCTTCTCTTGAAGCCTTGAACAAGGGAAGTATTCCTTTTTCAGTGAAGCTGCTGTTCATGGGATCCATCATAATCTCATGTCTGATTTTATCCATTGGCATCTACTCCTTTTTAACGTGCTGAAAGCTTTTCAGATTGAAAGCACATCCAGCATTTCTGAGTGCACATTTCTGACTCCTCTTAACTACTTCCATTGTCTCAGAAAACACCAGAATATTCCAGTAAGTTTAATCGCTGTAAGAGCAGTAACCAATTGAAAACTCCAAAGATCTCGACAGATTGACCAATCGAGTGTGGACCATCATAAATCTATGAAATGTCATTTTAATACTTAACCGACCGCGTAAATGATTTTCACCTCACGGAAAGCATAAAATGATTATTCCGAAACTGACCTTTACCTGAAAGTGATCTTCCCTTCCTCCATGGACATAATGGTTGCAAGGGCACGAATATCCATCCCTTCTTCTCTTAGTTTATCTCCTCCATGCTGGAAGCCCTTCTCGATGACAACTCCTGCACCTTGCAGTGTCGCCCCAGATGTCTCTACAATCTGTCTAAGCCCCTTCAGTGCTTCTCCATTTGCCAGAAAATCATCCAGAATAAGCACCTTGTCTTCTTTGCTTAAATACCGCTTTGATAGACGGATCTTAAAATGCTGCTCCTTGGTGAAGGAATAGACTTCTCCCTCATAGGTGTCATGATCCAGATTCAGTGATTGAGACTTCTTGGCAAAAACAACCGGAACCTGAAAATGAAGTCCTGCGATCGCCGCAATGGCGATTCCGGATACCTCAGCTGTAAGAATTTTCGTCACTTCCTTATCTTTAAACACTTCTTTGAATTCTTTTCCTACTTCATTCAGAAATGACACATCTAGCTGGTGGTTCAGGAAACTGTCGACTTTGAGAATCGAGGGACCCGAAACTCTGCCTTCTTCTATGATTTTAACTTTCAGTCTATCCAATTTTTTTCTCCTTTTTCTACGTACGCATAACTGCAGATCGCCTGTGATTTTTTGAAAATAAAAAAACCGTGGTTTTCACCACGGCAGAATGCACCATATCTAAAGCATTATGACAACAGTCAATAATCCTTTAATAAGGGCAGCATTCCCGTAGTCAGACCGTTTACGGTGGTCTGGTAGAAACTTATGGACCATATCTCCAAGATTATACGAGTTATTCATTTTTTAAATTAGTCTTTATTTTATCCTACGATCAAATAAATAACAAGAGCCTGAAATCCAATCTGTTTGATTAGAACAATAAATTCCCACCAATAATCTCCGTAATACTTCACTCTAGTTCACTTCAACGGTTTATAATTATGACTAAAGACATTAAGATTTTGAGGTGTGGCAAATTGAAGAATATACTTAATGAAGACCTGATCTACGAAATACTGTCGGTCGTTTCTGAAATTCCTGAAGGAAAGACTGCAACCTATGGACAGATTGCACGTCTCATCGGAAGAGAAAAGAATGCCCGCCTTGTCGGCAGGGTACTCAGCATGTCGGAATATTACGGAAGCTATCCCTGTCACAGAGTGGTAAACCATGCCGGAAGGCTTGCTCCAGGCTGGATGGAGCAGAGAGAACTTCTTGAAAGTGAAGATGTATCCATGAAGGATGAGAACCACGTGGATCTCAGACTCTGCCAGTGGGATGCCTGACCATGACTGACGCCGAAACACACAAGAAAAATTATTACCAAAAAGACATCCGCATCAGAACCTTTTAATCTAAGGTCCGATAGGGATGTCATTTACAATGCTAATTCTGGGATGAGTCTACGCTTAATCCGGAACCTCCTGGCTTGGACCTCTTTCACCGAAATTGAACTCAGCTACAGTAGGGCCGAATTTCTTCAGCGCTTTCGGAGCATCTTCAGGATCAAGATGTACTTCAATGAGTATTCCTTCCTTCGCCTCCTCCGCTTTTTTCAGTGCTTCCTTGAGTTCTTTCTGAGTCCTGACCTCAGCTGTGATTATCTTGCTGTCTTTGGCCATCACTTCGTGAAGTCGGGAATACTTCCAGGACGCGATATCATTATAGTCTGCCTTCATCCCCATAATGTAGCGCTCAATGGTATAACCGTCGTTGTTGATCACAAAGATAATCGGATTCTGTCTGTGCCTAAGTATTGTAGAATACTCCTGAGCGGTGACCTGGAAAGATCCGTCTCCGATGAAGAGGATCTGGCGGCGCTTAGGGTCTGCAAGAAGACTTCCGAAATATGCGGGAAGTGTAAACCCTATAGCACCCCAGATCTGTGAACCCACATAGGAGCTTCCCTCCGGAAGAAGCATACTCATCAGTGCATGATTGCTGGTTCCGGTCTCACCGAAAATCATATCCCCTTCTTTCAGGAAACCTCCGATCATTTTCCAGAAATCAGCATGATTCAGTTCTTTTTCATCATTGTCTTCAAACAGCTCTTCTTCAGGTTTCTCAATGGACTTAATGTCTTTTCCTTCTGTCAGATGCGAAAGAATACCTTCCATAAATTCAGTTGCATAGATGCCTTCAAAGTCTTCCTCACCAATAAGCACATAGTCCCTTGCGATGCGAACGATCTTATCCTGTGGCAGGTTTACACTGTACTGTCCGGAATTCCATTCAATGAACCTTGGGGAGACAGTGAGCAGAAAATCCGCATGCTCAATGATCTCTTGAACATAAGGATCAGAGTCGTCACCTTTATAGGCACCAAGATATGACGGATGCTGCTCCGAAAGTACAGCTTTTCCTGTACTCATAGCGGCAAAAGGCACCCCCGTCTTTTCAATCCACGAAAGAAGAAGCTCAGAAAGCTCTAGCCTGTCCACATCCATGTCCACAAGAACAGCTGGCATCTTTGCAGCTGCATAGAGCTCCTTTGCTTTTTTCAGCGCAGAATCAATGCGCTCCGGATCACTTGAAGGCTTTATGGGTGCAAGCGGCTCCATATCCGTTTCGATGGTCAGATAGGTGATGTTTGAAGGAAGCTGAATGTTCACCGGCTTTCTCTTACGAAGTGCGGTGAGTATGGCACGATCGATTTCAAACGATGCATTTTCCGGCGTGATGTTCACCTGACAGGCAGTAAATTCCTGATAGACCTTTGCCACATTCTCGAAATCGCCATCAGCAAGACTGTGATGGACTTTATAGTTATGTTTCATAGCATAAAGAGGCGGTGCACCTGAAATCACAATAACCGGTATATGCTCGGCCCCTGATCCGGCAACGCCTCCTATTGCGCCTAAGTCTCCTACACCGTAGGTTATGCATAGCGCAGAGATGCCATGGCTTCTGGAGTAGCCGTCCGCGGCATAGGCACCGTTAAGCTCATTGGCCGTTCCCACAAATTCTATGCCTTCAGCTTCTCTTATCTGTTCAAGAAACTGCAGATTGAAGTCTCCAGGCACACCTAAGACGTGCCGTATATCAAGTTCCTTAAGACGCTCAATCAGATAATCTCCAATGGTAATTCTCATATGTTCATCCTCCTCGTCTATTGTTTCAGTTTTCATGCCTCGTAAAGAATATAACATGATGATTTGAACGCACTGTTGCCTTTTGGAGAATATACAGTAACCTGAAACTTAAAAGATCTTTACAGCCGATCAGATAAAATCTACTAGTCGTTATCTTTCATAATATAAAACGAAACCGGACATATAGACTGCAGTGATAATTAATCTGCTCCATATGTCCGGCTTCATTTTCTCTTTCATGATCTCTTCAGCATTACTGGCCTGATCAGTTCACAATCGAATTTACTTCAGTTTCAGCAAGGAAATCATTTCTCCACCAGCCACATCTCCTGTTTCCTGAAAACCGAAAGAATTGTAGAGTTTCTTTGCTGCTGTGTTTTCAGGTTCATAAGACAGCCAGCAGTACTCTGCTTCTCCGCAGGGGAAGGTTCTGATGTAATCAAGACAGGCTTCCATGGCTTTACGGCCATAGCCCTTTCCCTGATGGTTTTCATCAATCATGAATCTCCAGAGTCCGTAGCTGCCCCTGATGTATTCCGGGTCTCCTTCCTCATAGCCGTCAAATCCGAACATGACAAATCCTACAAGCTCGTCCTTTTCATATAGTCCAAAGGGGAGTGCAACACCTCCTGAAGTAATGGTGGTATAAGCCTGCAGAATACTCTGAGTGTTGGTTGCCACAAAATGTTTCTGATTTTCTTTTACGCTCAGCTTAATGATCTGCCAAAGGTTTTTGTCATCCACTTTTCTAAGTTCCATAGGAATCACCTCGTTTCTTATCATCTTATCACAGGAACATACTGGTATTATATCTTTTTCACTCTCAATCTCTACAGATTTCAGCACTCATCAGCTGCCTGAGTCAGAAGATTCAATATGATGCAAAGTAAAATCATTAAGGCAGACATTTCCTCTAATGCATATGGTTCTTAGTCACTGTGTATATTCTTTGCCACTTCCAGAAAACTCATGCCTGTATGTGCCTCAGTCCATCGGAAGAGTTTCTCTGAAAGCACCTTATCCCTTGCAAGTCTTGATACTCCTATGGGTTTTCTGTTGTAGAAATATCTGCCGCTGATCTTCGCCACTGATGGATCTGTACCAAGGAAGACAGCTGTATCCGCACCCTATTCAGGCGTTCTGAAAAAAGGCTTAAGCATCTTCATGATACCTTTTCCGAATCCTGTTTCCCTGTTCACACCCATACTGGTTCCAACAGCACCGGGATGACAGCTGTTTATTGTGATCCCATAGGGTAATAGTCTTCTGGAAAGCGCTTCCGCAAAAAGTACCCCTGCAAGTTTAGACTGTCCATAGGCCTTGAAAGGTCTGAAACTCTCTTTCAAGGTCAGATCATCAAAATGGATTTTCCCCCACTTATGAGCTCCCGAGGACACCATAACGATTCTGCTGCCTCTTTTCATCAGGGGAAGAAGCAGCATGGTGAGCAGAAAATGTCCCACATAGTTTACTGCAAACTGCTTTTCAAGACCGTCTTCTGTCAGCTCTCTGCGGGTTGTAATGAGTCCTGCGTTATTCATCAGAAGATCAATACGAGTGACCTTACCTTCAATTGTCTCCGCTGCACTGCGGACAGAGGATGGATCAGCGAGATCGCAAAGTATCAGCTCAAAGCTGTCCGGGTATTCTTTCTGTAATTCCCTCAGCGCTTCCTCTCCTCTTTTCCTGTCTCTTACAAGCATGAGCACTCTATATCCCTTCTCTGCAAGCATCCTGGAAGATGCTTTTCCCATACCTGTATTTGCACCAGTAACAACTGACGTCATTTCTCTGTTCATCACACGCTCATTCCCCTTACTTCGCTGTATTATTATTTCTATTATACCTTTTCCCGACTGCTCCTGAGGATCTTCAGGTATATTTTCTCAAACCCCATATACGACTCTTAACTATATAGAGAATCAGAATAATGAAAGACGAAAATACCGATTTTATCTCTTATTATAAAAAAGTACAATCTGCTTCATGTCCTCATTTTTCAATTATGATATGATGAATTGAAGAACATCCTATAGAAGATCAGACTGATCAGATACAGAAAAGGAGTATAAAAATGGACAAGAATGAAAAAATCAATATATTGAAAGAAATCATACAGATTCAATCGGTTAATGAGAATGAAGAAGAAGTATCTGTTTATTTAAAAAATCTGCTCGACCGATACAGCATCTCATCGGTACTTATCCCCTATGCTCCAGGAAGAAGCAGTCTTGTGGCAGAGCTTCATGGTTTAAAAAGCGGAAAAGTGCTTGGTTTTACCGGACATTTGGACGTTGTAGATGCAGGAGATGAATCCAAATGGCAATATCCGCCTTACAGCGGTCATGTTGAAGGAAATAGGATGTATGGTCGCGGAACAACCGATATGAAAAGCGGACTCGCCGCAATGACCATTGCGATGATTGAGCTCAAAGAAAAGAATGTTCCTTTTTATGGTAAAATCAGACTGCTCGCCACCGTAGGTGAGGAAGTGGGCGAACTTGGGGCTATGCAGCTGACCAAGCTCGGCTATGCAGATGATCTTGATGGTCTCATCATCGGCGAACCGACCAGACACAGAATTGCCTATACACACATGGGTTCCATCAACTACACCGTCACTTCTCATGGAAAATCCGCTCACAGCTCTATGCCCGGGGAGGGAATCAACGCCATCAACCACCTTAATGATTTCATGACAGAAGTCAACAGAGAGATGGAGAGCATTTCTCAGTCCTATACAGATGAGGTGCTTGGACGTACCATACATAATATTACGGTCATCTCTGGCGGAAACCAGGTAAACAGTATTCCTGAAACCGCAGAGCTTCAGGCAAATATCCGCTCAATTCCGGCATTTTCCAATGACAGGATCATAGAACTGCTTCAGTCAGTTATAGACAGGCTCAATCAGAAAGGTCACAGACTTGAGCTCAGAATCGACTTCAACAAACCTTCCGTAAAATCAGACAGGAACTCCCCGCTCATAGAGGCGATACATAAGGTTTCCGAAAGAGACCTCCCGCTCATAGGTCTCTCCGCCACCACAGATGCGGCTGAGTTTACCAAGTCTTCCAATCGTTTCGATCTGGCAATTTACGGTCCCGGTGTACCGACTCTGCCTCATCAGGTGGATGAGTATGTGGAAATCGACAACTATCTGGAAATGGTAGAAGAATACCAGAAAATCGCGAGAGAGTATCTGAAGTAGCATGACTCTTTCCCCTCAGACATAAGAACTCAAATCTTCAAAAGAAGGCTCTGTATGAAATCTACGTTGAAATAATTGAATACTTTTTCAATATTTCTTATGCTATAATTATATAAACAATTGATTAAATTTATCTTTCTAAAATATAGAATAGATGAAAATAGATTAAGTTCTTCGAGTTATATAAATAAAGTGATAATTACGTATTATTTGAAAAAGTAATTACTTTTGGAGCATTTTCAAATGAAATTTCGAATATGTTTAAGTAATCATGCTGGTTTGGTGCGTAGTATTCGCGGAATAATCTGACATAAACAAGAAATATTGGAGGGTAATTATGTGGTTAATATTTGGACTTATTGCAACAGCAGCAACCTTTATAAATCTTTATCTGTATAAGAAAGGAAAAGATTATAAAATTGCAATGGCTATTGGATTATCGTTTACAGCATTGACCCTTTGGGCAGAATATCATGTTGTATCCAAATGGGTAGAAGAGGAGGATTGGTCGGCTTTATTGGATGTTGTACCTACTATGGTGACTTTATTATCAGTATTGACGATTATATCAATTTTATTAAATATAGCCCCTATGCTTTTAGAGCAAAAAAATAAAGTATAATTTTCCACGCATCAGATTATTAAGATGGTCAGAGACAGAAGGGATTCAATAGAATCCCTTTCAGACTGTAGACAAAACGACCATTTCCATACGGAAACTGGTCGTTTTTCGTATTATCAGGTCAAGAATCAGATTTTTCAAAGATTGTCTCTTCTTATGGGGGCCTG
>NZ_DAMBTF010000040.1:0-14658 GCF_032054185.1 Proteiniclasticum sp. | reverse complement strand
ATCATCTTATGGTTCAATCTTTTTTTGTTTGTTGCAATTAATTATACAATCGGCCGTTATAATTTAATATACAATAGTATTATGATAAATAATTTTAGTGATGCGAGTACAGCTATAGTACCTTATGGAAGTTCATATAAAAATCTTCAAGGCTTTGATTGAAAGCCTTGACCAATTCTCAAGTGACAATTTTTTATTTCCTATGGACTATTATGGCTGAAAGCATTTCATTTATACAATTCTGGAGGAAGAGTCATGTCTACAAAAATACTAATCATTGATCAGTCTGATTCCGATTATTTACGAATTGAATCCATACTGAGCGGTTATGAGGTTCTTCTGGCATCTGATGCTGAATCAGCCTTTGAATTATTGAATGACCATGAGGATATTAGAATCATTCTTATAAATCCTGAGCTGCAGGACTTTGATGGTATGAAGCTTATAAGAGAACTGAAAGAAATAAACAAGGGGCATCGGTTTCGCATAATTGTCCTGACCAATCAGGGAGACATGCAAAGTGAAATTTCTGCATTCCGATCAGGCGCAGCAGACTATATCCGAAAACCGATCCAGATGGAAGCCCTGAAAATCAGAATCGATCTGCATCTTAGCCTCATCAAATTTCAGGAGGAAATCATGAGGAAACAGCATGAGCAGGACCTGACATATAATATGATATTCCAGCAGGCACCTATAGGAATTGGAATTGCATTTAATCCTTTTCCCTCAGCAAAAGAGGATAATCCCTATTTAAGCATCAATCCTGTTTATGAGGAAATCACAGGGAGGAGCAAGGAAGAACTCCGCAGTCTGGGCTGGGCGAGTGTTACTCATCCAGATGATCTACAGGCAAATATGGAGAAGTATAACAGTCTGAAGAAGGGAGAGATCAGCGGTTATTCAATGGACAAAAGATTTGTCCGACCCGACGGTACGATAGTCTGGGTGAATATGCTGGTCGCTCCACTGACCTTATCTGGTCATCAGAATTTCAGACACATTTCCCTTGTTCAGGACATTACAAAAAGAAAAATTGCCGAAGAGCGCCTTATGGAAAGCGAGCGGAGCAAATCAGTTCTCCTTTCGCATATCCCTGGACTTGCTTATCGGTGTCGATATGGAAGAGAGTGGGACATGGAATATGTCTCAGAAGGCTGTTATGACCTTACAGGCTACAGACCTGAACATCTGATCGGCAGCAGAGACCTTTCATTTAATGATATTATCGCCCCGGAATACCGGGATTTCCTGTGGAAGGAGTGGGTGGATATTTTAGCGAAAAAACTGCCTTTCAATTTTGAATATGAGATCATCACTGCCGAAGGCAAGCGCAAATGGGTGCTTGAGATGGGACAGGGAATCTTTAACAGTCACGGAAAGGTTGAAGCCCTTGAAGGAATCATCCTTGATATTTCTGAGCGCAAGAAAATCGAAAACGATCTGAGGTTTCTTTTAAAGCATGACAGATGGACAGGACTATACAATCAGAGCCATCTTGAAAGTCTGCTTGAAGAAAATATGGAATCCACTGAAAAAAAAGCGCTTATCGGAATAAACCTCAGCTATGTTCATTCGCTCAACATGATCTACGGGTTTCATTATACTCAGGAGCTTATCAAGAAACTGGCATCCACACTGAAAGTGTATACACATGAGGATATGCTTCTGTTTAAAATGTATGACAATCAGTTTGTTTTCTATGTGAGAGGATATAGAGGAAGGGAAGAGCTGGAATCACTTTGCAGAGACCTTGCTGGAACACTTGAAACAGCTCTTGCTCTGGAGCAGATCAATGCGGGTATAGGCGTCGTTGAAGTGGAATCACACCATAGAAGAAATGTGGACCAGATTCTTAAGAGTGTGCTTATTGCATCCGAAAAAGCCATTGAAAGCTTTGATGATTATTCTTTCGGTTTTTTTGACGATAAAATGGAAGAAGCGCTTATCAGAGAAGATGTGATCAAACGTGAACTAGCTCAGATCGCAGATGGAATAAGGCCAGAAAGACTATATCTTCAGTATCAGCCGATCCTGGATCTTAAAACCGATGAAATCTGTGCTGTAGAAGCTCTCGCAAGACTTCAGAGTGATGAATACGGACCTGTTTCACCTATTGAGTTTATCAGCATTGCAGAAAAGACGAAGCTGATCATTCCGCTTGGAGACAGAATCATTGAAATGGCACTGGATTTTCTGAGAAGGACAAGAGAAGAAAGCCGTCCTATAAGTGTTTCCATCAATATTTCCGCTATACAGCTCATGAAAAAAGATTTTATCGAGAATTTCATCTCCTTAATAAAGGAAATGGATATTCCACCCCGATATATTTCAGTTGAAATAACGGAAACCATCTTTTCCATAAATTATGAAGAAATGAACAGAACGCTAGGCAGACTCAAGGATTTCGGTATCCACATCGCCATAGATGATTTCGGGACAGGATATTCAACTCTTGCTAGAGAACGTGAACTCAACATCAATACGCTGAAAATCGACAAGTCGTTCATCGACAAGCTCATGTATCTTGAGCCTGAAGACGCGATAACAGGAGATATCATCTCCATGGCTCACAGGCTTGGTCATAATGTTGTTGCCGAAGGTGTGGAACATGAAAGACAGAGAATATACCTTGAAGATAACTGCTGCGATCTTATTCAGGGCTATCTCATATCAAAACCTCTAAGTGAAGGGGATCTACTTCTCAGGATGTCCCATGAAAAAATCCGGAATCGGAACTGAAGCGATCATAGCCATTTTAAATTCTGAAACGGACATGATGGTGTTACCATTCAGCTGATTTTAGCGGTATAATAGAAGCACTGATGTTTAAGGAGAGTAGCATGAGAGAGTTAAAAAGTATTGAAGAGAAAATTCTTGATCGTACCTTGTATCTTATCGGTAAAACAGGAAGTGTGAATGTTTCTGTAAGGGCAATCGTCCATGAGGCAGGAGTCAATATCGGAGCCATCAACTATTATTTCGGAACAAAAGAAAATATGCTGAATCATGTCAAACAGTTCTATGTGGAAAATACCATGTCGACCATTGCATACCTTGAGGACGAGACTATGAATGATGAGGATAAGCTTGTTTCCTATGGATGTGAGATTATGGAATACTGTATAAGGTTTCCCGGTGTATCCGCATTGATCAAAGATGCACAGGCAAGAATGGAGACGGATGAGATGTCCAGAAAAATCATTCAAGCACTTTCCCGAATGTACAGTAAGCTGGACGAAGTTCTGCAGAGATACCTTCAGGAAGGCAACAGCCAGTTTGAAATGAAAAAAATGATCTACATCTCTTCCATAGTGTATCCTACCGAGAGATATTCCCCCTCAAGTGAAACGTATGGATATCTTGACACCGAGTCAAAACGCAGAGAATATATCCGTATGCTGGTGAAACTGATATATAAGCAGTAAATATAGAATAATAAAATACCGAACAGACCTTGTGGTGAATCGCAGGGTTTGTTTTTCGATCAGAATGGTAAATACATCACCGCTATCGAATTTTTCGATAAATGATTGACAATTCTTATTAAATTTTATACAATCTATTGTGTTGTATTTAAGTCACCAGGCTGATTATTCTGGAATATAGCGAAAGAAGGTTTACTTTTTTGGAAAAAGACATAAATTATCTCGAAGCGGTAAAAAAGCTCCAGCAGGGAGAAATTACAGAGAGACTCATCTATCTAAAACTTGAGAAATCCATTCGAAAGGAAGAAGACCGTAAGGTGCTCATGGAAATCGCAGATGCTGAGCTCAGACACTATGAAATATGGAAAGCCTATACCAAAGTGGACGTACGGCCTAACAGGATGATTGTTTTCTGGTATGTGCTCATTGGTAGACTGCTCGGTTATACCTTCGCACTGAAACTTATGGAAAAGAGCATTAATGCATTTAATAACGGCATGACACGTCGTCTGACGGATGGCTTAAAAGAAAGAATCACCGATGTGGATATTATCCTAAAGGATGAAGAAGAACATGAAGAAACTCTTCTGGAAATGATCGACGAAGATAAACTTCAGTACATCGGTTCCATGGTGCTGGGTCTTAATGATGCTCTGGTAGAATTTACTGGAAGCCTTGCCGGCTGGACTTTCGCTATGCAGAGCAATCGTCTGATTCTTCTTGCAGGACTGATTACAGGAATATCAGCGACACTCTCCATGGCCTCGTCTGAATATCTCTCTGCAAAGAACGATAATGAAGAACATCCGCTTAAAGCGGCTGTCTATACGGGAATTGCCTACCTGGCAACGGTTCTTCTTCTTATTCTTCCCTATGGACTTCTACCTGATCAGTCATACACTGCAGCACTGCTTATTATGCTCGTGATGGTCATCGTGATTATTGCAGGTTTCAACTATTATATTGCTGTTGCAAAGAACCTCTCTTTCAGAACGAAGTTCAAAGAAATGAGTATAATAAGCCTTTCTGTCGCCTTTGTATCTTTCATTATCGGACTTCTGGTCAAGCAGTTTCTGGGCATTGAAATCTAGCATCAGATGAAACAGATGGAGGCTCATCAGAAATATACCGTCAGTTTTCCTGAGGACATGGTAGAATAAGGTATTCGAATAGAATCATTCATATAGTAGGATAATCTTCCTGTAAGATAAAGGCTGGTGAAAGATATGAGCAATCATTATTATGAAATGATCAGAGGACTTAGGCCTCATGATGAGCGAGATCAGGTGACAAAAAATAATATGCTGGCATTTATTATTCGTCATCAGGATGATGTTCTTTATAGAGACAATGCCATAGCGCATATGACGGCATCTTCCGTCATCATCAATGAATCCAGAGATAAAATGCTGATGATTCATCACAAAATCTATGATACCTGGACATGGCAAGGTGGACATGCGGATGGTGAAGGTGATCTTCTTAAGGTAGCATTGAAAGAAGCCCAGGAAGAAACAGGACTGACGGACTTCAAGGTCCTGGAGGACGAAGGTGGAATGATTATCGGGCTGGATATCCTAACGGTCAGAGAGCATATCAAAAACGGAAAATATATCAGTGCCCACCTTCATCTCAATGCAGCCTTTCTATTTGAAGCAAGAGAAGAGGATATACTGTTTCTCAATGAACAGGAAACAAACGGAGTCAGATGGGTTCCTTTTGAGGATATCGATATTTTTGCAGATGAACCGGAAATCACACCGATCTATCATAAACTCATCAGTCGTGGGGTGAAATAACCGTCTCCACGTCTGATGAGGCAGATTAATCATAGAAAGATCATATGCTATTCAGATGTGAGGATTCATATATAAAGTGTTCTCACATCTGAATATCGCACTTGATTTTGGAGATTAACTGATATATAGTAAATGTTGTACAAACTAAATAAGTTTCTTATTAAGAGTGATGGTAGAGGATTAGCTCAGTGACCACACACCAACCTGCATCTGAGAAAGCTGTAAGGTGGTAAAGCTGATAACGATGAGGAGATATGAGAGGCTCCTTCGAAGGGCTTTTTTTGTTGCTTTTTTACTCAAGAGAGAGAAACATCAAAAATAAAGGAGGAGTCAGAATGTACGATAGAACAACCAGAATCCAGGGAGGCAGCTCTTTTGCTGATGCAATGATGAGGGGCAATGCTTCATCAGAAAACTATGCTAGAACAATGATTGGCAGAAAACTTGAGAAAGAGTGGGGAGAGGAATCGCCATACACCTTTCACTCTACGGGAGAGTGTTTCATTATTGCTCGTGAAGGTGTTCCTGTAATGATCAGGGATTTCCAGTTTGTGGAAATGAAGAGGAGCGAATCTGTGCATGCCTTCGAAGAATGGGTGCTGGAAATCATCCGCAGAAAGTGATGAGCGAAGCTCATCTTTAGTCCTGATTGAGCGTCCGTGAAAGAGTACATAATTTATTAAAAATAATGTGCTATGCTGAGTTCAGTATATATGCGGAGTCTCGGTGTTCACCCCTGATTCTATTTTAGTGTAAAGGAATGAATTGAATGAAGCGTGTTGTTATTCTGACAGCCTCAATTGGTGGAGGCCATAATGCCACATCAAGCGCCATAAAGACTTATGCGGATACCTATCGTGATGAGTATGAAGTCGTCATCATAGATGTGATCGAGTACATCATCCCTACCTTATCCAAGGTGGTAGAAAAAACATATGAGCTGAACGTAAAGAATTTTCCTGAGTTTTATGGCTGGCAATATGATATGAACAACAATACCGACGGGAAACTTGCCAGCAGCTTACTGCCCTTCCATTCCAAACTGAAGGACCTGATTAGTGAGTATGAACCGGATGTCATCATCTGCGTTCATCCTGTTTCGGTAAGCAGCATCATAAGGGTGAGAGAAAAATATGAATTCAGCTATAAAGTCGTCGTGGTCGTCACAGACTATGACTATCATGCATCGTGGATTCACGAAAATGTGGACATGTTCATTGTTTCCAGTAATTTCATGAGGTTGAAGCTTATAGACGACAAGATACCGGAAGATCGTATCAAAGACACGGGTATCCCTACAAATCATGAACTGAATAACCGTGTGGATAAGTATAAAGCCAGGTATATGCTGAATCTGAAAGACAAGAATACGATACTCATCATGGGCGGCAGTTTCGGCGCGGGAAATCTTATGGACCTCGTGAATGCTGTGATGGAGTCCAGTCTTGATCTTCAGTGTGTGGTCATTGCGGGAAACAATAAGAAACTGAAAAAAGAACTGCTTAAGATATGCGCAGAGACAGATAAGGACATCATCATAGAAGGGTACACTGAGAAAATCTCGCTCTATATGGATGCTGCCGATGTGCTGGTGACTAAACCGGGCGGACTTACGGTGACTGAAGCGCTCATCAAAAATCTTCCGCTGATCATAACCAAACCGATACCGGGGCAGGAAGAGGAAAATGCCACTTATCTCCTTAATCATGGAATCGGTGTGAGACTGGACAAGGAGAAAGAGCTTCATATCCTTATTGAAGATCTCCTTTCGGATCAGGTGCGGCTGAAGCATATGATCGAGCTTCAGAATCATTACGCCAAACCTGATGCAGTGAAGGACCTCTTTCTTGCCATAGATGATCTGATGAGAGAATAAGTGAAGAAAAGACTAGGAAAGAAACTGCTTTCTTTCCTAGTCTTTCTGATTTTGAAATTCAATTCTGACGTGATTCACAATGAGCTCCTCGAAATCATCCAGGACAACTTCAGATTTGCCTAAGGCGAACAAGACCAGATTGAGATCCGTTTCTTCAAAATAGTGATGATAGATTCTCCCTTTCATGATCCGTAATGGAAAACTGATTGTGGGATCATCGTCCATACTTCCGTAGAGCAGATCATCAGCCGGGAAATCATCCTTAGCATGTTCTGATCCATTTGTCATCACTGTGCTTTTATAAACCGTAAATGCGCGTCCGGATATCATATGGTTTTCTTTATACCTGCCTTGTTCAAGAATTTCGAAAGAGGTTTCGGATTCTTCTAAACCTAAGGCAGGTAAGGCAAGCTTTGTCATGTCAAAACGGGAGATATCCGCAAGATCAGCATCACTCATCTTTTCACCGAACCCGAGTACACTATAAGAACCGATATAGGCATTGTAGAGAGGGTCCTGAAAATCCAGTATACGGCTGTATCCTTTATCCTTTTTAAAGTCTCCGAAACTGTACTCCACGGTGAAAGTGACATCCTTATTAAGCTCAGAGGAAACTCGGCTGTCGTTATAGCTGATCATCAGGGGATAAAGATCCATCTTTTCCAGCGGAAAATCCAGATGATAGCCTAACATTTTCTGTACACTTCCCTGTTCCTGATATCTGTCGTAGATGAACATGGATATGAGCGAGCGATTTCGCGCGAAAGCTGGGGAAAAGACAAATATCAGGACAGAAATGAACATAATCGATATGAGGCTCCAGACGAATCTTCTTTTCATATTCTCACTTCCTTGAAGGGCAGACAAAAGATTTTTTTCAGTTTCAGTCTACCAGTAAATCATGAAGTAAGATTGAACTAAAGTGATTCGAGGTGCCGTTCGAAATCAGCAGCATCTTTAAATTTCCGGATACTGATTCCCTCTGATTCTAGAAACCCGATAAAAAGATATTGATGCTCTCTAGATGTTTCAAGAATCTTTTCAAGATTTTTCGGATCATAGGATGCGACGATATCCGGAAGATTGGGATGATCTGCATTGCAGTAGTTCAGTGCATGGCTTATTTCCTCATGGATTTCACATGCCACAAACAGGCAGGTAACGGGATCATTGATTTCATAGGCATGTTCGATCTTATTGTAGTAATTGATGAGTTCTTCAAAAAATCCGTCAAATACTTCCTTGACTGAAGCTTTTCTGAAGTGTCTTTCCTTTTCATCGGATATCATCTTTTCCATATTCTGCATGAGTTGTAGAAGATCCTTCTTTATGTCATCGATCTGATCTGAACAGAAAACCGTGTTATAGAGCCTGGAGAAGTCATCAGGAATGAGATTCATGTCCATGACTTCTTTTTTCAGTTTTGCTCTCCCGCGTCTTATGGATCTTCCGTTAAGAAGGGAAAGGGTATGGGCGATGCTGTTCAGAAATAGAATGCCATGCCTTCTGACATCTGAAAGAGAAGTATTCTTCTTCAGGAGGCTAGTAAGTCTGTAGCTGTCGTTAAAAACACTGATCGCCCGTTCCAGACACTCTTTTCTATCTTCTGTCTCTTCTGCCGCCTCTTTCAACTTCTCAAAACGCATAAGATCCTCAGAAGAAGATGAGTAGAGAATTTTGCAGTCTGTCACAATGGATGTGATTCTTTCCTTATGATGGGCTATCGCGTCGAGTCTTTCCCAGGAAATCGGCCACAGATCAAATCCGATCTCATCGATGATAAAAGTGAATCCCAGGTTGTAGCCCTTATCTGTTTTGGGAACAAAAAACAGATCAAGATCTGAACGGTCATGGGTTTCATTGAAGACATAGGACCCCATGACAGCAACGAGAGATATGTCATCTGCGTAATCCTTTCTAATTTTTTCAATGAATGCATCTGCAATTTTCATCAGTTTCATATCATAACCTCCATATAAAAAAATGCTCCATTTACACCGACACATCGTCGTCTGAAAATGGAACAGTACTTACACCATATGGAGCAGAATGTGCTCTGCATATGCACGCAGAGCAGATGGTGGAGTCATGAAATTATCTGAGGACCAGATAAAATAATCCGGATTCTGACGACGAAATAAAGCCTGCAGAAAGCCGGCATGTTTCTCTCAGTTTCAGATTACTTAATCATCGATGCACCTCATTCACTCGTTATATCTATCATATTAGTTTATGGTTAATAATCTGTCAATGATCATACTTTATCTTTTCCTATAGCTATATCATGATAGAAGTCAGTCTAACATTTACTTAATATCTGATGCCTGTCCATGAAAGGCGTTTTCACCGTTTGATGAAGGTCAATATTTTCGTGAAGATTCTGATTGACCTTAACAATTTTTCTTCTACATGTTATAGTAACTAATGGATAATTTTATAGAAGCCGCAAGGAGATTTCTGGTCAGTTGAATAAGAATGCTGAAAGTGAATAATCAGTCGGTAAATAATCAGCTATAAGGATGCAGGGGGGAAATATGAAGAAAACAGGATTTGATCCACAGAAGTATATTGAAGAACAGTCGAAGTTTATTCTGGAACGGGTAAATGATTATGATAAGCTTTATCTTGAGTTCGGAGGCAAGCTCATCGGAGACAAGCATGCGAAAAGAGTGCTTCCGGGATTTGATGAGGATGCGAAAATCAAGCTTCTCCAGAAGCTGAAAGACCAGGCGGAAATCATCATAGCCGTGTATGCCGGAGACATCGAGCGTAACAAGATCCGTGGAGATTACGGAATCACCTATGATATGGATGTCTTCAGACAGATTGACGAGCTGAGAGGCTATGGCCTGTCGGTCAACAGTGTGGTGATAACAAGATATAACGATCAGCCTTCCACAAAGGTCTTTATTTCAAAGCTCGAAAGAAGAAACATCAAGGTATATACCCATGTGGCGATTCCTGGTTATCCTTCGGACGTGGAGAAGATTGTCAGTGAAGATGGCTATGGTCTGAATCCCTACATCGAAACCACAAAGCCCATTGTGGTGGTAACCGCCCCTGGACCGAACAGCGGAAAACTCGCTACATGCCTCAATCAGCTCTATCATGAATACAAGCTGGGCAATCATGCGGGATACTCCAAATTCGAAACCTTTCCTGTATGGAATCTTCCTCTGAAGCACCCGGTCAATGTTGCCTATGAAGCTGCTACGGTGGATCTTAAAGATGTGAACATGATGGATTATTTCCATTTTGAAAAATACAATATCGTTTCAGTGAACTACAACAGGGATCTGGAAATGTTTCCGGTTGTAAAAAGAAGCATAGAGAAAATCACCGGAAAGGAATCCGTGTATCAGTCTCCTACTGATATGGGCGTGAACCGTGTAGGATTCGGCATAACAGATGATGAAGCGGTCAGAGAAGCTTCAAGACAGGAAATCATAAGGAGAAATTTCATCACAGAATGTGACTATAAAAAGGGCATTCTGGATGAGGACATTCTGAATAGAATGAAGCTGATCATGGAAGAACTGGAGCTGAAAAAAGAAGACAGAGTTCCTGTAAAACCTGCAAGAGAATATGCCGAAAAGCTGAAGGAAAATACAGAAAACAAGGAAGTTCCTGCAATCATGGCATTTGAACTGAATGACGGGAAAGTCATAACAGGTAAAAGTTCCAATCTTATGGATTCATGTTCTGCGGCCATCCTCAATGCCATCAAGTATCTTGCTCATATAGGAGATGAGATCTTTCTCTTATCCCCAGTAATCATCGATACCATAAGGACACTGAAGAAGGATAAGCTGCACAGCAAGATCACGACGCTAAATGCCAATGAAGTGCTCATTGCGCTCACCATCGGAGCGGTGACAAATCCCACAGCGCAGCTGGCTGTGGACAAGCTTGTGGAACTTGAAGATGTTCAGGCACACTCTACAGTCATGCTCAATAAAGATGATGAGCAGATTCTGAAGAAACTGGGAATTGATGTGACCTGCGACCCGGTCTATCCATCCGAAAATCTCTATTATGTATAATGCAGAACCCGCTGAGCAATCAGCGGGTTCTTTTACAGAAAAATATCTGCCGATCTGTATTCCTTTGCGACATATTAGCCCCTATGATTGTATTATAAGTGAAAGGAGGATGATGGATCTTGGAGAAGACGAAGCTTCGTGAAGAGAATGAAATCATCGGAATCTATGAGAGACATGTGGATATGGTATACCGGATCTGTTTCTCATACCTGAAGAATACTGTGGATACTGAAGACATGGTTCAGAACACATTTATCAAAATCATAGAAAAGTCCATCATCTTTGAAAGCCCGGAGCATGAGAAAGCATGGCTTATCGTGACTGCCTCCAATCTTTGTAAAAATCATCTGAAGCACTGGTGGCAGAAAAGAGGGAATATCGAAGATCATCTTCTGGAAAGCAATGACAGAAACAGACAGGAGGATGGGCTGCTCGATACAGTTATGAAACTGCCTGAGAAGTACAAGCTCGTACTGTATTTATACTATTATGAAGGCTATGATACCAATGAGATTGCAAAGATGCTGGATAAACCTCAGTCGACTGTACGTAATGATCTTCATCGGGCAAGAAAACGCCTGAAGGAAGAGTTAGGGGAGGATTTAGATGAAAAATAGAAGATATATCGATGCCATGAATCAGATGAATCCTGATGAAGAAGCAAAGAAAAGAATGCTTCAGAACATACTTGGTGAAACAAGTGACAACAAAAAGAAAGGGAAAGTGATTGAAATGAACAAAACGAAGAGAAACAGTTTTATCCTGACTGGAGCGGTTGCCGCTGCAGCGCTTTTTATCAGCCTTGGTCTTCCGGATATGGGAAAGAAGGATGCAGGAGATATACTTTATACCAAAGGTGATGTGGTGATTACAGAAGTGACTGATGTTCCTGAGATTCCTTCAAATCCTAGTGCCATTACAGCGATATTCAATGAAGAGGAAGTGTTCACCAGATTTGATACTGTAGCTTTTATGGGTACTGTAAAGGAAGTCGTGAATCTTGAAATGGATTTTGATGGCGTTGTGCACTATCGATCCATGGCCGTCATTACAGTAGAGAAAGTGTACGACGGAGAGCTTACTGTGGGTGAGACTGTGAATGCCATGCTACCTGGCCCTGTGGATACAGGTAGTGTGATGGGGCCTGATTTCAACATCACAAGAGCGATGAAGCCTGGTGAGAGAGGAATCTTCATGCCGATTGTCTACAGCAGCGATGAAGTATGGGAAGAGAACGGAAAAGAGCTGAAGATGACAGATTTTGCAAAGTATGCCATTATCGACACAGTACGGTTTGCATTCATGGATACAGAAGAAGGGCTGCTTTTTGAAAGAAATACCTTCCCAGCCATCAAAGATGCAAAGACTCTTGAAGAGGTGGAAACCTATATCATGGAAAAAGTGAAATAACGGAAGAAAAACCGAAGCATGGAAACTTCTGATCAGTATCGCTCACTGGTCAGGAGTTTTTCTGTTTACATCGTATTCTGACATGATACTATGGAATAAGAATAGTCATTATAGCATTAAGGGGGTAACATTATGTACAGGTATATCAATGCTCAGGAAACAGACAGGGAGAACGTCTACAGAGCTTTCATCAAGGGGTTCTCTGACTACATGATCAGATTTGAAATGAATATGGATGACTTTTTCAGCCGTTTTTTCGGTCCTGATGGTAATCAGCTGGAACTGTCTTTTCTGGCGTTTGATGATGAAGAACCCATCGGTGTGGTTCTTGGCGGAGTCAGGGTGTTTGACGGGATAAAAACCATGAGATGCGGCGCTTTGAGTGTGGCTCCGGAGCATCGGGGCAAAGGGATAAGTGATGAACTTTTCAGGCTTCATATAGAGAGTGCAAAAGACAAAGGCTGCAGACAGCTGTTTCTTGAAGTGATCAGAGGCAATGACCGGGCAGTCGCTTTCTATGAGAAGAAAGGCTACGAGAAAATATACAATCTTCATTACTACACGCTGAATAAATCTGGTTATGCCGGGAAAATGAGTAGCTCAGAGAATACCGTAGTGAAAGAGATATCTTTTTCAGATGTTCTTCGGGTAAAAGAACGTTTCAAAGATATCCACCTCAACTGGCAGACGGACTTTGAAGCCATGGGAAAAATGAGCGACATCAGGTATTACGGGACTTACGAAGGTCAGACACTTAAGGGGGCTTTGGCTTTTAAAGATACAGGGAAGATCTATCTGATCTGGGTGGAACCGGAGTTTCGAAACAGGAAGCTGGGATCAGTACTCCTTCATAAAGCCATTGAGATGACAGGGTCACCCGAAATGCACATCAGTTTCTCCAATCATGCGGGTCTATATGGCTTTGTAAAAAGCAGCGGTTTCATAAAAGATGATCTGTCGCAGTATGAAATGTACAGACTCCTCTAAAATGAATACCCATGGCTTAGGTGAATCTAAGCCATGGGTTGAAGGTTCTATGAGATTTTCGGGTCTCTATTGCCCATGAAAGAAAGTCCGATCATACCAGGTCCTGTATGACTTCCTATTACGGGTCCGATATAGGTGAGAATCACATTTCTGACACCTAGTTCCTCTCTGACCTTTTTCTCGAGAAAGCGGGCATCTTCCAGTGCATCACCATGGCCGATGATCACCGTCTGATCTTGGGGCATATATGCTCCAGTTTTCATCCGTCCCACAAGCTCTGAGAGGGATTTTTTTCTGCCCATGACTTTACCCTGAGTGATCAGCCGTCCTTCAAAATCCACACTGAGAATAGGTTTGATCTGAAGGGCGGTTCCTACGCTGGCAGACAGCGGGCTGATTCTTCCTCCTCTTTTCAAGTGCTGAAGGTCTTCTACTGTGAACCAGTGAGAGAAGCTGTTTTTATTTTCCTCCACCCAGCAGGCAAGCTGATCTATGGTATAGCCTCTCTTCTGCAGCATGAAGGCATGGTAGACGAGAAGTCCCTGTCCGATGGAAGCGGCTTTTGAATCGAGTGTAAAGATCTTCTGGTCCGGATATTCCTCCAGAAGCTCTTCGGCAGCTATTCTGCTTGCGTTGTAGCAGCCGCTTAATGCAGAGGAGAAGGAGATATAAAGCACATCCATACCCTGGCTGATATAACCGGTAAAGATATCTGTGAACCGTGCTGTATTGATCATGGATGTGGTGGAGACCTTACCGCTTCTCAGATGATTATAGAACGATCTGGTTTTGTCTCCGGAATCCTCGATATCATGAAGCTGCACGATACCGTCAAGAAAATATTCCATAGGAATGACGTGAATGGTCAGCTCTTTCAGGATATGAGGTGGAAGATCGCAGGTCGAATCGGTTATGATTTTATAATTGCACATGACTACTCCTTTTACCTGAGAATGATTGTGATAAGTTTATAAATAATATCAAAAAAACAATAACATTCTAATCTTAATCTATAGTTCCAAAGATAAACTTAAAATTTAGTTAAAGTAATGTTATTTTGCTTAGTGTAAAATTATTGTTGGTTAAAAGAAAAAAGAGAATAGCTCTAACCGTGT
>NZ_DAMBTF010000039.1:0-15587 GCF_032054185.1 Proteiniclasticum sp. | reverse complement strand
GTGCTTTGGGAGCATGAGGTCGCAGGTTCAATCCCTGTCACCCCGACCATTTATAAGATATCTCTATCGTGCGGGAGTGGCTCAGTGGTAGAGCGTCACCTTGCCAAGGTGAACGTCGCGAGTTCGAATCTCGTCTTCCGCTCCATTTGCGTCTTTAGCTCAGCTGGATAGAGCAACGCCCTTCTAAGGCGTGGGCCAGGAGTTCGAATCTCTTAAGACGCACCATTATGGTGGACGTAGTTCAGTTGGTAGAGCGCCAGATTGTGATTCTGGTTGTCGTGGGTTCGAGTCCCATCGTTCACCCCATTATTTTCTGATGGGATATCGCCAAGTGGTAAGGCACCAGACTTTGACTCTGGCATTCGTTGGTTCGAATCCAGCTATCCCAGCCAATTAAATACTTGATCATGCAGATGTGGCGAAATTGGCAGACGCACTAGACTTAGGATCTAGCGCCGAGAGGCATGGGGGTTCGACTCCCTTCATCTGCACCAAATCAGCGGGAGTGGCTCAGTGGTAGAGCGTCACCTTGCCAAGGTGAACGTCGCGAGTTCGAATCTCGTCTTCCGCTCCATTTGCGGGTGTAGTTCAATGGTAGAACTCCAGCCTTCCAAGCTGGTCGTGAGGGTTCGATTCCCTTCACCCGCTCCATTAAACCTGCTGGATGCAGGTTTTTTTCATATCACAGACTAAGCCTCATTAGCTCAGATGGATAGAGTACTGGTCTTCGAAACCATTGGTCGGGCGTTCGAGTCGCCCATGGGGCACCATAATCATTATTGAAGAAACCCGGTTAAGGTATGTATGTGCCTTAAGCGGGTTTTTTCGATCTTAAACTGCTCGATCGGATCTCTTTTAGACTGAACGTTCTGATGATACAATTGAAGTATGGAAATCAGACAGAAATCAGATGGAGGATATTATGGAGTTTGATCTGCTTATCGGAATGGGAAAAGAGGAAGTGCAAAATAGAAAGGTGTATCGTCGTGAAGCAGTACGGGCAGTCCTTATGGATAAGGACATGATCTTCATGGTCCGTACGGTGAACGGGGACTTCAAATTCCCGGGCGGCGGTATCGAACCCGGGGAAACACATGAAGATACCCTTAGACGGGAGCTTCTGGAAGAAACCGGATGTGAGATGAAAAGATTCGAAAAAAAGCTGGGTCAGATTACAGAACGAAGAGCCGACTTCATGCAGCCGGATGACGTTTTTGAAATGGTCTCCCACTACTATCTCTGTGAAGGTGCGGAAAATGTATGTGCACCGAGTCTCAGCGACTACGAAGAGGAACTCTGCCTGACCCCCGAATGGGTGAGTGTGGAAGAAGCTTACAGGAATAATGAGAGAATCCTGACAGAAGATCCGAAAAGCAGAGAGTGGATGAAAAGAGAAGCGACTGTCCTTGGCATCCTCTATAACCATCAGAACGAACTTAGATAGAAGTATAATCTTTCATTAAGGATCAGCAGCTTACAGCAAGGAGAAGATTTCGGATGAGGAAGCTTATAAACGGAATGACATACTGGGATAAGAAAGACAATCCTTTTGATCTTACGCCTCTGAGAGAGGATATTGAAACAGATGTCCTCATCATCGGAACTGGAATGTCAGGTACTCTAAGCGCCTATATGCTTAGTCAGGTGGAAGGTCTCAAAATTGTTATGGCAGATGCGAAAAATATCGCTGAAGGCAGCAGCAGTGCCAATACGGGGCTTCTGCAGGTCATGAGCGACACCATGCTGTCGGAATTCATTGATAAGATCGGAGAGGAGAAAGCCAGGAGCTTCCATAAGATGTGCGAAGCTGCTCTTGATGATCTTTTTAAAATCGACGAAAGGCTTGGACTGGATAATCTGCGCAGAAGAAAGAGTCTGTACTGCGCTTCAACGCCCGAGGATGTGGAAAAAATCAAAAAAGAATATGAAGCGCAGAGGATTCAGGGAATGAGCGTATCTTACCTTACTGAAGAGGAAGCGCTCAGAATGTACAGGGTGAAGTGTCCCTGTGCACTACTTACAGAAGGGGATGCAGATATGGATCCTGTGGCTTTCATAAGAGGCGTGACGAAACATAATCTCAAGGAAGGGGTCACCATCTATCCGAATACCGAGATTGATCTGGATTCGGTGAAAGAGAACACAATCCAGACATTCACAGGACATACCATCTCATTCAGGTACTGCATCTTTGCGACAGGCTATGCGAAGAAATACAATCTGGTCAGAGACATGATCAGCATAAGCAGGACCTATGTACTTGTGTCCACTCCACTAAAGCATGAGCCCTGGCCTGAAGAGGTCATGATCTGGGAAACGAAAGATCCTTATCTGTATCTTCGGACAAGCAAGGATAGAAGAATCATAGCTGGGGGCCTTGATGAGGATGTGGACGAGGTGATGAATGATGAGGTCTACATCGAAAGAAAAATGGAAGAGCTTAAGAAAGATGTATCGGCCATGATGGCAGATGAGCTTCTGCTGGATGTGGATCACAGCTATAATGCTCTTTTTGGACGAGTAAAAGACGGACTTCCGCTTTTAGGTGCAGACCCTACAAAGTCCAATCATTTCTATATTCTGGGTTATGAAGGGAACGGGACAGTATACAGCATGGCTGGTGCAAAGATAATTCAGAATCTCATTAAGGGAGAACGGGATCCATTTCGGGAAATAGTAAAACTGGACAGAGAATAAAAGAGAAAGATATGGAAGAGCAGAGAGTGATGTGCTATTCCCTATCTTTTTTTCTTTCCCTAAATGTTTCCAAAAAGTAAACATAAAGTGTAAAAAGCTATTGCCAAACCCCATTTGGGTAGCGTATAATCAAAACATTCTCGTTGTGAATACACTTGTATTAGGCGGAAGGACATATCAATAAAAAAGCCTTTGACCAGCATAGTGTGTTGCGGAGTATATCAGAGGCCAAACTAGGGGGAAACCATCATGACAAAGAAAAAACTGGGACTTGTCCCGAAACTCATCATCGCCATTATTCTCGGTATTCTGGTGGGGCAGATGAAATTTCTGCCGGAGGCTTTGCTCAGAATACCGGTTACTTTTTCAGGGATCTTCAGTTCGCTTCTGGCCTTCATCATTCCGCTCATGATTCTTGGATACGTCATCATCGGTATTGCGGATCTTACAGAAGGGGCTGGAAAGCTTCTTGGTGTGACCACAATCATCGCCTACAGCTCCACACTTGTGGCAGGAACCTTAGCCTATATTGTGGCATCGGCTTTCTTTCCTTCATTCATCAGTCCGGAACTTGTTGAAAAAATCAGTGAGTCGGGCAGCGGCCTGACTACGCTCTTCTCCATTCCGCTCAGTCCTATGCTTGATGTGACTGCAGCTATCGTATTTTCCTTCATGTTCGGAATCGGCATCTCCTACCTGAGAGGAAAAGGGCAGGGACAGATGATGTACGGCTTCTTCAAGGATTTCAGCGAAATCATCACGAAGCTTCTGAATTCACTCATCATCCCGGGTCTTCCGATATACATCTTCGGTAACTTCATGAATCTCAGTTACTCAGGAGCAGTATTCTCGGTGCTTTCCATCTTCTGGAAAGTATTTGTCGTGGTCATTCTCCTGCATCTATCCTACGTGAGCGTCATGTTCTTTGCAGCAGGTTCCTTCACAAAGAAGAACCCTCTGACACTGATAAAGAATCAGATACCCGGTTATGTTACAGCCATCGGTACCCAATCTTCTGCAGCGACCATTCCCGTCAACGTGGAATGTGCAAGAAAGAACGGGGTATCCAAGGAAATCCGAGATTTCGTCGTGCCACTTTGTGCAACGATTCATCTTGCCGGAAGCATCATCACCATAACAAGCTGCGTCACGGCTGTACTTCTCATGTATGGTCTTCCTCATGGTTTCGGACTTATGGCAGGATTCATCGCCATGCTTGGCGTGGCTATGGTCGCAGCACCAGGAGCTCCTGGTGGAGCCATCATGAGCGCATTGCCGTTCCTGACCATAGTGGGAATCGATCCGACAGGTACGATCGGTCAGCTGCTTGTCACACTGTATCTGACTCAGGACAGCTTCGGTACCGCAGCCAATGTTTCCGGTGACAATGCCATTGCAGTGGTCGTTGATGAAATCTATCACAAATATATCGTAAAGAGACCAAGAAGCGAGGAGATCGTTTAAGAGACGCTGTAGAAGACATCTTGTGAAAATGAGATGTCTTCTTTCACTTCACTGAAGAACAGGGAAAAGAAGGGATATATAAATTGCAGTTTTACAGGGCAAACATTGCCGTTCATAAGACTTTGAATCGTTTACTGCCTTCATTTCCGGAATAATGCGCAAAATGACTTGATTATTGCAGTCAGTAAATTTAGAATAAGTAAAACGTAAGAAAACAGAGTGAGGATGGATGAGAGATGGAAAGAGAAGAGCTTAGGGGAATAAAAAGGGTCGTGATCAAGGTGGGCACATCGACCATCGCCCATGAAAGCGGTCTCATCAATATCTATCGAATGGAACATCTGGCAAGGATGCTCTCCGACATCAAAAATAGAGGATATGAAGTTGTCCTTGTTTCCTCCGGGGCCATCGGAGTGGGCGCTCAGAGGATGCATCTTAGTGAAAGACCAAGGGATATTCAGGGCAAGCAGGCTGCTGCTGCGGTAGGTCAGGTTGTGCTTATGAACATGTATCAGAAGTTCTTCCATGAATACAACTATCAGGTGGCACAGATTCTTGTCACAAAGCAGGTCGAGACGGATAAGCTCATGAAATATCATGCGAAGAACACTTTCGGAGAACTTTTGAGAAACCACATCATTCCCATCGTCAACGAGAACGACACCATCTCCACGGATGAAATCATATTTGGAGACAATGATACGTTGTCTGCGGTTGTTGCAGGTCTTGTGGATGCAGATCTTCTGATTCTTTTATCGGATATCGACGGACTATATACGGACGACCCCAAACTCAATCCGGATGCTGAGCTCATGGATAAGGTTCTAAAAATTGACGATCAGATTGAGTCCATTGCCAAGGACTCGTCCACTAAACTGGGGACCGGGGGAATGATCACGAAAATCAAAGCGGCAAAATATGCCACAAAAAGAGGCATCCATGTGGTTCTTGCTAATGGAAGCAGTAACGAAGCCATTGAAAAAATCCTTAACGGGGATAAAGTGGGGACATTATTTGTAGGAGGAGAAAAAAGATGATTCAGGAAATCGGAATAAGCGCCAAGAAGGCCGCAAGAGAACTTTCAAGGCTCGGCACCACTGAGAAGAATCTGATTCTTCATACACTGGGTGAAAATCTCGTAAAGAGAAAAAATGAAATTATTGCCGCGAATGAGGCGGATCTTGCAAAAGGCAAGGAAAACGGCCTCTCAGAAGCACTAATGGATAGACTTCTTCTCAATGAAGGAAGGATTCTCTCCATGAAAGATGGCCTTTCCATTGTGGAAAAGCTTGAAGACCCTGTGGGTGAAATCTCCGAGATGAAAACCCTGGCCAATGGACTGAAGGTAGGTAAAAAGAGTGTACCGCTTGGTGTTGTAGGCATTATCTACGAATCAAGACCCAATGTGACCATAGATACAGCTGCGCTATGTCTTAAATCCTCCAATGCGCTGATCTTAAGAGGGGGTAAAGAAGCGATTACATCCAATAAGATTCTGGTCGCAATCATACAGGACACACTGAAGGAGCTGGGACATGATCCTCATATGGTACAGCTTATCGAAGATCTCTCCTATGAGGTAGCAGGAGAATTCATGAGAATGAATGAATATCTGGATGTCCTCATACCAAGAGGCAGTGCGAAGCTGATTCAGAGAGTGGTGAAAGAGGCGACAGTCCCCGTAATCGAAACCGGTGTGGGCAACTGTCATGTCTATGTGGATGAAACTGCCGATTTTGATATGGCGATTGAAATCATCATAAATGCCAAAACCCAGAGAACCGGAGTATGCAATGCAATGGAATCTCTCCTCGTTCAGGACAGTGTCGCTGATAAGTTCCTGCCTCTTCTTCATGAGAGGATCAGGCCTTACGGTGTAAAGGTGATGGCGGATGAGCGTGCGAGAAAGATCATTCCGGAGTTCAAGGAAGCAAATGAAGAAGATTATGCGACAGAATATCTGGACCTTGCCATGTCACTTAAGACGGTGAAGGATCTTGATGAAGCCATGGACCATATCGAAAAGTACGGGACAGGACATTCGGAAGCCATCATTACAAAGGACTACGACCGTGCCATGAGGTTTCTGGATGAAGTGGATGCTGCAGCAGTATATGTCAATGCTTCCACCAGATTTACAGACGGTTCGGAAATGGGCATGGGCGCAGAGATGGGGATATCCACTCAGAAGCTTCATGCAAGAGGACCAGTTGGGCTAAAAGAGCTGACCACAACCAAATACATCATATTCGGAAACGGTCAGATCAGAAAGTGAATAAAATCCCTGAAGGAGAATAATCTCTCTCTTCAGGGATTTCTTATTTTCTAGCTGAGGGCTTTCAATCGATTGAATTCCTTGTCTTTCAGAATCCTTCTTGCAGATTCTTTAAGGTAGTCTGAGTCTGGCATCAGTCCATGATCGATGAGTCTGATGAGCTGGATTGCCCCCTGGAGTGAGGACAGATGAGAATGTTCACTGTAGTTTCTGGTATATTTTCTTACGATGATGTAAGATGACTGACCTATCTGAAGGACTTTGAATCTCCTGTGATAGAATACTACTCTCGACATTATGATTCCTCCTTAATTATCTAAATATTCAATCTATATTTATATTATAATAGACTTTGGGCTGAAAGTGGTTAAGAACAGGTAAAAAAATCGAGAAAAATATCGAAATTTTTATTTCCAAATCCCGAGTAAAATGGTATGATTTATGTGTTGTGAAGATTTAATTTAATAATTTTGATTTAGGTCAAAGTTTTAGCAATGAACATCATATTACAATAGAGCCATAGTTAAGTAGGAGTTGATTGATTTTGACCATTGATATAAACGACAGTATTCTGGATATTGTCACAAAATGTCCTGAAGCTACAGAGGCACTGAAAGATCTCGGATTTGATAAAATCGTTAATCCCGTCATGCTGAAAACCATGGGTAAGATCATGACGCTGCCGAAGGCTTCAGCTGCTAAGGGAATACCTATGGAGAACATCATTGAAGCTTTTCGGAATAGAGAAATCACTATTACAGTCTCAGAAGAGACGAAACAGGTGGAGGGAATATGAGCAACGTAATCAATAACAGAGAAATGAGCGACACCAACAGAAACAAGAGACAGGAACTTCTAAAGGGAATGATTCTCAAGCTGCATGAGGGAGTATCTCCAGATGTGGTGAAAGAAGAATTCAGGGCCAACTTCCAGGGCGTATCTTCCTATGAGATTTCTCAGATGGAGCAGAACCTCATAGCGGAAGGAATGACCGTTGAAGAAATCCAGAACCTTTGTGATGTCCATGCGGATATCTTCAAGGGATCAGTAGATGAAGTCCATACAAGAAGCAAAGAAGAGGAAAGCATCGGACACCCTGTAAGAGTTCTTAGAGAAGAGAACTACGCGCTGACCAGTCTTCTTGATGAGGATATCATGCCGAAAATGGATGCTTTCATCAATCACCCGGAAGCTCCTGTGAAGAACCTTCTTCTGCAGGACATGAATATGCTCTGGGATATCGACAAGCATTATTCAAGAAAGGAAAACATCATTTTCCCGTACATGGAAAAGTATGGTATGAGTGCACCGCCAAAGGTTATGTGGGGTGTGGATGATGAAATCCGTGCTGAAATCAAAGCGGTCAAGCAGATGATTATAGATGAAGACCGTGAAGGGCTCCGTGAAAGAGCCAATCCCCTTATTGTCAGAATCAAGGAGATGATCTTCAAGGAAGAGCAGATTCTGATTCCTATGATCCTGGATAAATTCACTGAAGACGAGTGGCTGGAAATTGCAGACGACAGTGAAGAAGTCGGATACTGCCTTGTTTCTCCGGAAGGGAAATGGACACCGGACAGAGTATCTTTCATCGGAGGAATCACAAAGAAGAAGGAAGAGACTCCAGAAGGAAATGTCAGATTCGGCATAGGATTCCTTACCGTCAAGGAACTTGAAAAAGTTCTGAATGCACTTCCTGTGGATGTCACATTCATTGATGAGAAGGATACGGTCAAGTATTTCAATCTTGCGAAAGAAAGAATCTTTGCAAGAACCAAGTCTGTCATAGGAAGAACCGTACAGAACTGTCATCCGCCACAGAGTGTAGGAACAGTTGAAAAGCTTCTGGCTGATTTCAAGGCTGGAATAAAAGATGAGGAAAGCTTCTGGATCAATTCCAGAGGAATGTTCATCCTGATCAACTACTATGCGATCAGAGACGACAACGGCAAATACATGGGGACACTTGAAGTGACCCAGAACGTCAAAGGCATCAGAGAGCTGGAAGGCGAAAAGAGAATACTGGCAGACTAGGCCTATTTTAGCTGTCAGAAGGAAAAGCTAACTCGTACCCCTTAATATAGCAAATACGGAAATTTACAGCCGAGCATTAAGTTGCCCGGCTGTTTTTCTTTCTATAGAATGTAGGAGTCAGATGCCGCTGAAACGACTTTACAATTATAAAATGATGAAATCATGGATAAGAGTTTCCAGCACAAAGGTTCCATCACGTGAATATAATAAATGATGCCAGAAACATACTGGAATTCATCGTTATACTGCCGGATTCACTTTTGAAAGAATGTTGAATCGGGGGGGATTCTACTGTAAGATTAGTGTTAACAAATAGCGACATTCAGCGTCATTTAGGTTGCTATAGCGACAATAAGTAAAATAAATAATTAGAAACGGGTTTAGCAGGAGGTTTTCAATATGAATAATGCAGACAGACAGTATCTGGATATGGTGAAAGATATTCTGGATCACGGTTACTACGACAACAACCGGACAGGTGTAAGTACATATAAGCTCCCCCATAAAATCATGCAGTTTGACCTTGAGAAAGGATTTCCGATTCTGACCTCAAAGTTTGTGGGGTTCAAGACTGCAGTCAAGGAACTTCTATGGATCTACAGAGATCAGAGTAATTCTGTCCTGAAGCTCCAGGAGGAGAATGTGCATATCTGGGATGAGTGGATGAAGGAAGACGGAACAATCGGTACATCCTACGGCTGGGTGGTCAAGGAATACAATCAGGTGGACAGACTCATTCATAGCCTGAAAAACAATCCTCAGGACAGAAGGATGATCATGAGCCTCTGGCAGATTCCTCATCTTGACGGCGGATCGCTCTACCCTTGTGCATTCATGACCATGTGGGATGTGACGGACAACAGGCTGAACTGCATGCTGGTTCAACGATCAGGAGATGTGCCGCTGGGTATTCCGTTCAACATGACGCAGTACGCTGTACTTGTGCATCTCATCGCAAAGGTGACGGGGTATGAACCTGGGCTGTTCACCCATGTCATAAACAATGCCCATATCTATGAAAATCAGATAGAAGGGATGAAAGAGCAGCTTTCAAGAGAAGAGGCACCTAATCCGCCTAAGCTCTGGATCAATCCTGAAATCAACGATTTCTATGACTTTACAATAGATGACATCAAGCTGGAAGGTTATGAGCACTTGGGTAAGATTAAAATGGAGGTGTCGGTATAATGTTCAGTCTCATCGTAGCAGCAACAAAAGATGGCGTAATCGGAAAGAACGGGGATCTTCCCTGGAGAATACCCAGCGATCTCAGCTATTTCAAACGCATGACCATGGGAAAGAAAATGATTATGGGCAGAAGAACATTTGAAAGTCTTCCCGGGATGCTGAAGGGCAGAGAACTGATTGTTCTCACAAGAAGTGAGGAATATAAAGTACCTGATGGCGTAAAACTGATCCATAGTCTTGAGGATGTACTGGACTACGAAAACCTTGATGAAGAAGTATTCATCATAGGCGGTGGTGAGATTTTCAGAAAGTTTATTCCGAAATGCAATAAACTCTACATCACATGGGTGAACAGGTCTTTCGAAGGAGACACCTATTTCCCGCTGGAGATGATTGAGGGGTTCAAGGAAGTGAGCCGAGAAGATGCGACCGATGAAGTGTCGGGCATCTCCGTCAGCTTTACAGTGTATGAAAGATCTGCTGAACATAATTAGGTGAAAGAGAAATGCCCATTACGAGTTTTATCGTAATGGGCATTTTCAGTTATCTGGAAGCATTATTCTAAACTCTACTGAGTGTTCTCCACTCTTTTGTCATGTACCCTGCTGATGAAGACAAATGCCAGGGCAAAGAAGAATGCGCCATAGGCAAAGACAATCTGGTAACCGATGAGATCGATCAGACCCCCTAGAAGTGGTGGGGATATGATGTTCGCAATGGATGAAAACAGGTAGTAGACTCCTGTGTAGGTTCCGAGTAGTCCCACTGGACTCATATCTGCAACCAGAGGATAGGAATTGATGTTTATGGAAGCCCAGGAAAAACCGATACCGAGGAAGAGGATTCTCATAAAGAGAAGCATATTATCTGTACCCGGCTTTATAAAGAACACACCCAGCATGAGAATGACTGCACCGATGATGCCGATTCTGATGGTATTCTTCTTTCCGATCTTCGTTCCGATGAGTCCTGCCGGAATCGCAAAGATAAGGAAGCTTAGTGAAATGAAGGATAAGGTCAGCGTCGCATCGGAAGGTTTTATGCCAAGATAACTCACACCGTATTTTGTGAAGAAAGTTTCGACTCCATTGAAGCCGATGAACCAGCTGCAGATGGCAAGGAGAAGATATCTTGTGCTTTTGTCTCTCAGTGCAATGGACAGGCCTTCTGAAAGATTTCTCTTCTCTTCAGCAGCTTCGTAATGAAGGACGTCTCTTTGTTCTTTGATTCTTGTGAAAAGGACTATGAAGGAGAAGACGATAAGTGTTGCAGAGAGGATAAAAGGATATCCTTCGTTGAGCTCATATAATTTTCCACCGATGAAATACGCTATGAGTGAACCAACGCCACCCATGAAGTTGATGATGGAATTGGATTTTGAGCGGTGCTGCTTTGCCGTGATGTCTGGCATGAGCGCAATGACCGGTGAGCGGTAGATGCTCATGGAAAGGTTCATGAAGAGCAGGGCAAATATAAGAGATGCCAGGCTCTTGGTATTTGGAATGAGGAACATGAACAAAGCTGCAAGAGGCATACCGATCATGATGAAAGGCATTCTGCGGCCGAATCTTGTCTTGATCTTGTCTGAATAGAACCCTACCGTAGGCTGGATGAAGAGTGCAAGATAATTGTCTATGGTCATGATGAATCCTATGAGTGCGGCGCTCTTCAGATAGTTGCCGAGAAGCAGGGGCATGAATGCGTTATATACGCTCCATGTGATGCTGATGGCAAAAAAACCGAAGCCTAAGATAAAGGTCTTTTTATAGTTGAGTTTATTTTCCATGTGCTCAGCTCCTTATGCTTTTGATGAGAACTTCAGGATAATCAGTGATGACTGCGTCGACGCCTATGCTTTTCAGATATTCTGCAGTTTCTTTATCGTTCACTGTCCAGAGATTGACGCCGATCCCCTTTTTGTGGCATTCTTCGATGATGGACTGCTCTACTGATTTATAGTAGGGATGGATATAGTCCGCGCCGAAGGTCCGGGCATAGTTATAGGGCTCAAAGATACCTTCTTCATAGAGTGGAGCGACTTTAGCGCTCATATCAAGTCCTTTCAACCTGGCGAGGGAATAGTGGTTGAAACTGGAGAAAATGACCCTCTCCATGAAACCCCTTGATTTTATGGTTTCCAGGAGCTTTTCTTCGATTCCGGGATAGAGTACAAAGCCCATCTTGATTTCGATGTTGAGGACCATCTCTGTTCCTTCGAGAAGATCAAGAAGGCTGTCCAGTGTAGGAATCTTCTCTCCTTTAAACTCTTCACCTTTCCAGAGTCCGAAATCGAATTTCTGAAGCTCTTCGTAGGTCATGTCCTTCACCATACCTGTACCATCAGATACCCGGCTGATTTCCTCATCATGGGTGATGACGAGTATTCCGTCCTTTGTGAGATGTATATCGGTCTCTATTCCGTCGGCGCCCAATTCTACAGCCGAACGGAATGAGATCATTGTATTTTCTGGATAGACAGAGGAGTTTCCTCTATGTGCAAATATATGCATAATAACCTCCATTTTTAGGTCGAAGACCCATTTTGTTTATAGTTAAATTATACTAGTTTTGGTATTAATTTGTTATATTTACTTTGTCGATTATGCCCTTCTTTAGAAATAGCCTCACCTCAAGTTGAGATATGAGGAAAACCAGAACAGATTTTTCCGGATTCCCACAAATAAAAATCTGATTTGTTATAATTGAGTGTATCTAATAATTAATATAATGAAATGCAGGTGAAATCATGATAAAGCAGTTTATCGAATACTATAAGCCGCACAAATGGCTTTTTCTTCTAGATATGGTTGCAGCCACACTCATTGCTGCCACTGATCTGATCTTTCCTCAGATCACAAGAATATTCATTAATGAAATCATTCCGGACAATAACATCACACTTCTGATCAGAATATCCATCGCAATGGTATTTCTTTATATCTTCAGATTTGTTCTTGATTATATCGTCGGCTTCTATGGGCATCTTCTGGGTGTCAAAATGGAATATGATATGAGAAAAGATATGTTCAGTCATCTTCAGAAGCTCTCTTTTAAGTACTATGACGAAACCAAGACAGGTCATATCATGTCAAGACTCGTCAATGATCTCAATGAGATCTCGGAGCTTGCCCATCATGGCCCTGAAGATATCTTTATCTCCACTCTGATGCTTTTCGGATCTTTCTTCCTTCTTCTGGGCATCAATGTCAGACTGACACTGATCGTATTTACGGTAGTACCGTTTCTTGTACTGTTTGCAGTGTTCTATAACAGCAAGATGAGAAAAACCTTCAGACAGATGAGGGAAAAGCTTTCCGACATCAATGCCGGTCTTGAAGATTCCATATCAGGAGTAAGAGTAGTCAAGTCCTTCACCAATGAATCCTATGAAGAAAAGAAATTTGACATGGGAAATGACAGCTTTAAAGTTCTGAGAACGAAAAGCGTCAGATATCTGGGTATTTTCAGCGGAGGAATCAATTTCTTCTCCAACATACTGAATCTGACTACACTTTCATTCGGAGGATACTTCCTTTACCGAGGGGAAATCGATCTGGGCGATCTCTTTGCCTACATCATCTATATGGGGATCATCATACAGCCGGTAAAAAGGCTTGCGAACTTCGTGGAACAGTTTCAAAGAGGTATGGCAGGATTCAGGAGGTTTACTGAAGTCATGGCCATTACACCGGATATTGTAGACGAGCCGGATGCCGAGATTCTGAAAAACGTTGAGGGTAATGTAAAGTTTGAAAATGTAGGATTTTCCTATGGTGACCGTCAGGCTGTCCTTCGAAACATCAATCTTGAAGTTCCGGCCGGTCAGACTGTTGCAATCGTAGGGCCCAGCGGGGTGGGAAAGACCACCTTATGCAACCTCATTCCAAGATTTTATGAGCTGTCGGGTGGAAGCATCCTTATTGATGGCCATAATATTCAGAAGGTCACCATGGAAAGCCTGAGGGGAAATATCGGAATCGTCCAGCAGGATGTATTCCTCTTCAGCGGAACTGTATTTGAGAATATCCTCTACGGCAATCTTGAAGCAACAGAGGAGGAAGTCATTCAGGCAGCCAGAAAAGCCAATGCCTATGAATTCATCATGGAAATGCCTGAAGGGTTCCATACTTATATAGGAGAAAGAGGAGTCAAGCTTTCAGGAGGCCAGAAGCAGAGGCTCTCCATAGCCAGAATGTTTCTGAAAAATCCGCCGATCCTCATTCTGGATGAAGCGACTTCTTCACTGGACAACAAGAGTGAAGCGGTCATACAGGAATCCATCAATGAACTGGCGAAGGACAGAACCACATTCATCATCGCCCATAGAATGGCGACGATAAGAAATGCAGAAAGAATCATTGTTCTGACTGAAGAAGGAATAGAAGAAGAAGGAAATCATACCGAGCTGATGAAGATGCGTGGGGAGTATTTCAAGCTCTACAATTCACAGTTCAAAACCATCGAGATTTTCGATTAGAAAGGGTAAGGGGTAAATATGAAATTATTATTTGAAATGTTCGTCTCCTTTTTTAAGATCGGCGCTTTTACCATAGGTGGGGGCTATGCAATGCTCCCTCTTATACAGAGAGAAGTGGTGAACAGAAAAAAGTGGATCAAAGAGGAAGATTTTCTGGACATGGTGGTAGTGGCTCAGTCTGCACCGGGACCACTGGCGGTAAACATCAGTGTTTTCACCGGATATAAGATGATGGGGATTCCCGGAATCATTTTTACCGTGCTTGGTGCAACACTTCCCTCATTCATCATCATCATCCTTGTGGCTTCTGTATTTATAGGCATTGAATCCAATCCTATAGTCGAAAGAATATTCAAGGGAATAAGACCTGCTGTGGTTGCACTGATCGCAGTTCCTGTGATTAACCTCAGTAAAGCGGCGAAGGTAAACCGGAAGAATTTCCTTCTGCCTGCCGCTGTGGCTGTGCTTGTGGCATTTCTTAAGGTGAGTCCGGTCTATGTGATACTGTCACTTATGGTGATCGGTGTAGCAGCTGTTGTGATAAGGAGGAGAAAAAATGGAAGTCTTGATTAGTCTGTTTACAACCTTCTTTAAAATCGGACTGTTCAGTTTTGGTGGAGGATATGCTATGCTCCCAATGATTCAGAGAGAAGTCGTTGACATCAACGGATGGCTGACACGTGAATCCTTCCTGAACATCATCGGTATCAGTCAGGCTACACCTGGACCTATAGCCATCAATACTGCAACGTATGTGGGATATAAGACATCGGGCGTTGTGGGTTCGATGTTTGCAACCCTTGGTGTCATTATGCCGTCGGTCATCATTGTTTATATCATCGCAAGGCTTTTTATGAGATTCAAAGACGGAATCTATGTGCAGAGTGTCCTGAAGTTCATCAGACTAGGAGCCATCGGACTCATTGCTGCAGCTGCACTGTCTCTGATGGGCGATGTGTTTGTCAATATACAGAGCATACTGATCTTTGCAGCAGCATTCTTTGCCAGTTATAAACTGAAGATGGATCCTATTCTTATGATTGTTCTGGCCGGTTTCATCGGATTCCTCATTTTCTAGATCGAGCATCAGAATTTCTACTGCTCTAGAGCCGGTTCATCCGGTTCTATTTTTCTTTCGTGAAGAAGGTTTGAATATCAAATGAATAGACTGTTAACAAATCGAATTTTAATTGTAAATGAATTGTTAATCGTGTATGATTGTAGAACACGGTAAGGAAATATTAAGACCTGATTTCGTTTTATGTTGCGCCTCTAGCGGAATGTGAATTGTAGTAAATATACTAATTTTTATGAGAAATTAATACAAATTAGTTGTTGACACTTTGATGGATGCCGTGATATTATAGACAAGTCGCTTGAGACAAGTGATGAGAAAGAAAAACAAGTTCTTTGAAAATTAAACAGAATATAGGTAAAAAACAAAGTGAACTT